>CAZLUR010000041.1:0-12567 GCA_964562725.1 uncultured Desulfohalobiaceae bacterium
TCAGCTTTGTGGCCTTTCAGCACCTTGGGCTGGCCAGACCAGACCCGGGAGCTGGCGGTATTTTATCCTACTTCTGTGTTGGTTACAGGCTTTGACATTATCTTTTTCTGGGTGGCCAGGATGATGATGATGGGCCTGCACTGCATGCAGGAGGTGCCCTTCAGGCAAGTTTACATCCATGCCCTGGTCCGGGATGAACAGGGCCGTAAGATGAGCAAATCCACAGGCAATGTGATCGATCCCCTGCTCATGATCGATCGCTACGGAGCTGATGCCCTGCGCTTCACCTTGAGCGCGTTTGCAGCCATGGGCAGGGATATCAAGCTCTCCGAGGCCAGGATCCAGGGTTATAAACATTTTATCAACAAGATCTGGAATGCAGCCAGGTTCGTGCTGCTTAACATGGAAAAGGAGCCTGTTCAAAGACTCCTGGCTGAGGCTGACTCCCTGGCCCACAGGTATATCCTGCACGAATTGGAGCAGGTACAAAAAAATCTCTCCCAGGAGCTGGAGGATTATCAATTCAATGAGGCAGCTCACTGCCTCTATCAGTTTGTTTGGCACACTTATTGCGACTGGTACCTGGAGATGATCAAGCCTGAGCTGTATTCCAGCGATCCAGGGCTGCGGGAGCCTGCCCGGGCCTGTCTGCAGGACACCTTTTCCAGGCTGCTAATCCTTATGCATCCTTTTATTCCTTTTGTGACCCAGGAGATCTGGAGCTGTCTGCCTGGAATGCAAGAAAAAGATCTAAGCAGGGTGGCCTATCCAGCGCCCAGGCCTGAGCTAGAGAATCCTGATCTGGCCAGGGATATGGCCTTTTTTCAGGAACTGGTGGTCAGCGTACGCAATATCCGCAGCGAGCTGAATATCAGTCCCGGCCAGAGACTGCAGCTTCTGGTGCGGGCAAATGGAAAGGCGCAAGCCGATTTTTTGCTCCAAAACCAGCAAACAATTCTCCAGCTGGCAGGACTGCAGGAGCTGCAGGTTGATTCAGGCCTGGAGCCGCCCAGGGCTGCAGCCAGTGCAGTGGTCCAGGGCTGTGATCTGTACGTGCCCCTGGAGGGCGTGCTGGATCTGGAGGTCGAGCTCAGTCGGCTGTTTAAGCAGCTGGCCAGGCTGGACAAGGACCAGGCTGCCCTCTCCAGGAAGCTGGAGAATCAGGAGTTTGTGCACAAGGCCCCCAGGGAGGTGGTGCAGAAGGAAGAGTCCAGGCTGCAGGAGGTGCAGGAGAAGAAACAAAGGCTTAAGCAGCTGCAGGACAGGCTGCAGGCCTTGGCCCAGGAGCAGAAGGCTGGCTTGTGATTTTCAGCTGCTAACTTTATACTTTTACTTTGTAACTTTTCAGCATAGTAAGACCACCTTATCCAGGGCCCTGGGATTCGGCCAACAGGACGCAAAAAACTCGCTCCAAACATTTTGAGCCATGTTGGCCGAACCCCAGGGCCCTGGCCTTAGCAGTTCGCAAACTTCGAGCACAGCAGGTGGGGAAAAATTACTTTTATCTTTTACTCTCAAATTTAACAGGAAACGAACAGCAAATGGGCAAGGTCTATCTGGTGGGCGCAGGTCCCGGGGATCCGGGGCTTTTGACCCTAAGGGGTAGAGAGCTGCTGGCAAGGGCGGATGTGGTGGTCTACGACTACCTGGCCAATCAGAAATTTCTGGATTTCTGCCGCCCTGGTGCGGAGCTGATTTATGCAGGCAAAAAGGGCGGGGAGCATACCCTGGCCCAAGAGGATATCAACTACCTGCTTATGCACAAGGCCTCACAGGGACTGCAGGTGGTCAGACTCAAGGGCGGGGACCCCTACATTTTCGGCCGCGGTGCTGAAGAGGCAGAAGAGCTGGTCCAGTCCGGAATAGAGTTCGAGGTGGTGCCTGGAGTGACCTCTGCTGTGGCTGCCTTTGCCTATGCTGGCATACCTTTGACGCACCGCAGATTTGCCTCTTCCTTGAGCATGATAACTGGGCATGAGGATGCTGAGAAAAAGGAAAGCGCCCTGAACTGGTCTGCCCTGGCTGAAAGCGCCAGTACTCTGGTCTTTTTCATGGGGGTCAAGAATTTGGCTCTTATCGCTCGGAATCTGATCCAGGCCGGGATGGCCAAGGATAAGCCTGCGGCCTTAGTCAGATGGGGTACCACCTGCAGGCAGCAGACCCTTTGCGCCCCTTTGCAGCACATAGCCCAGGAGGCTGAAACAAAGGGCATCAGACCGCCTGCCCTGCTTTTGGTGGGTGAGGTGGTGGGCTTAAGGCACAAGCTGAACTGGTTTGAGAAAAGGCCCCTGCTGGGCCAAGGAGTGATTGTGACCCGAGCCAGGGAGCAGGCCAGTTCACTATTGGATATGCTGGAAGAACTTGGGGCCTGCTGCTACCAGTTCCCCACCATCAGGATTAAGGAGCTGCAGGACTATTCCCTGGTGGACCAGGAGCTTGTCAATCTGGGCAGTTATCAGTGGCTGATCTTTACTTCGGTCAACGGGGTCGTCTATTTCTGGCACAGACTGCGGGTCCAGAAGATGGACAGCAGAAACCTGGGCGGCTGCAGGGTCGCAGCCATAGGTCCGGCTACTGCTGACAGACTAAGGCAGGAGGGAATTGAACCGGACTTTGTCCCGGACAAGTATGTGGCTGAGCATGTGCTACAAGGACTGCTGCAAAGGGGAATCCAGGGCTGCAGGGTGCTTATTCCCAGGGCTGAGATCGCCAGGGAGGTTCTGCCCAGGGAGCTGGAGAAGGCCGGGGCAGAAGTCAGAGTGCTGCCTGTGTACCGTACGGTTTTAGCTGGAGAGAACCAGGAGGAGGTCCTGCAGGCCCTGAAGCAGGGAGATATACAGTTTATCACCTTTACCAGCTCCTCTACTGTACATAATTTTTTTCGGCTTATACCGGCCAGGGATGTGGCAGCCTATGTGCATTTTGGGCTGCGCCTGGCCTGTATCGGGCCGGTCACTGCCAAGAGCCTGGAAGAGTATGGCTTTCAGGCGGATGTCCTGCCTCGGGAATACACCATCCCCGGTCTGGTCCAGGCCCTGGAGCAAAAGGCAAAGGTATAAGGCATGGCTTTAAAACTGGGGGTTTTGCTCTCTGGCAGCGGCTCCAATCTGCAGGCCATAATGGACAGGATTGAGCAGGGTTCGCTGCAAGCGGAGATAGCCTTGGTCCTGGCGGACAATGATAAGGCCTATGGGCTAAACAGGGCAAAAGCAGGCGATATTCCGGCCCGGGTTATTTTGCCAGGCAATTATAAATCCAGGCTGGAGCACGATCTGGCCCTGGTTCAGGCCCTTATGGAAAACCGGGTGCAAGTGGTGCTTTTGGCCGGGTACATGCGTCTGGTAAGCAAAGAGTTTGTGCAGGCCTTTCCCAGGGGGGTGCTCAATATCCATCCCGGGCTGCTTCCTGCCTTTAAGGGACTGCAGGCCCAGAACCAGGCTGCAAAATACGGGGTCAAGCTGGCCGGGGCCAGCGTACATTTTGTGGATGAAGACCTGGATAGTGGTCCGCTGATTATTCAGGCCTGTCTGCCGGTTTTGCAGGGTGAAGACAGCCATGGCCTGGCCCAGAGGATCCTGCGTCTGGAGCACAGGATCTATCCCCAGGCTGTAGAGTGGCTGGCTGAGGACAGGCTTGCTCTGGAAGGTAGGCATGTTTATCTTCAGGATATCTCCAGACCAGGCGCAAATATTCAGGACCTGGAACCCTGTCTGATAAATCCGGGTCTGGAGGAAGGGTTCTAACAAACCGAGAAGCAGGGGATTATGAGCAAGGGATTTGAGTTGAGTCTAACCAGTGAGGAAAAGGACTTTTTGAAGCGGCTGGCCAGGCTGAGCATTGAAAAGCAGTTCCAGCCGGATATAGAGCTGCCAGAAGCAGCCAGCTCCAAAATGCAGGAACACTACGGGGCATTTGTGACCCTGAAAAAACAGGGCCAGCTGCGGGGTTGTATCGGCAACATCCTGGGCGACAAACCTGTCTGGCAGGCTGTAAGCCAGATGGCTGTGCAGGCAGCATTTAATGATCCCAGATTTGCTGCCTTGAGCAGGCAGGAACTGGATGAGGTGGAGATCGAGCTCTCCATCCTAAGCCCTATGCAGCATTGCACTGACCTGGAGCAGATTCAGCCCGGCAGACACGGCCTTATGATACAAAAGGGCATGCATTCTGGTTTGCTTTTGCCCCAAGTGGCCAGCGAACAGGGTTGGGACCGGGAAACATTTTTGGAGCAGACCTGTCTCAAAGCAGGACTACCGCCCGATAGCTGGCAAAGCAAGAAAGTACAGGTCTTTTGCTTCGAGGCTGAGGTGTTTTAGCTATGCGTCCTGGAAACTTGACAGTCAAAAGTTCTTTAGTAATAAACTGTTTTTATAGGCTATATTCAAGTTTCTAACTGTCTGAGCTCAAATTTGTCTTATCAGTTCGAATGTATTGCTTTAACCTGGAACGCTGTTGAACCTTGAACTCTCAAGCTTTAACTCTCCAGATATTAAAACAGGCCTGGATAAAATGAAAATCCCCCTTGGTTACTGGTTTTTGGCCAGCCGGCCCTGGTCGTTTATCATGACCGTGATCTCCATCTCAGTAGGCAGTGCTGTGGCAGCCATAGACGGTCAATTTTTTGCGGGCCTGTATCTGCTCACCTTGCTGGGAGCAGTTTTGCTGCATGCGGCTACGAATCTGATCAACGACTATTATGACTTCCAGAGGGGAGTGGATACAGTGGACACAGCTACTGCCCTGTACCGGCCCCACCCCTTGGTGCAGGGCAAGCTGCAGCCGGAAAACGTTCGCAACTGTGCATATCTCCTTTTTCTGGCCGGGGCAGTGATCGGGATCCTGCTCGCAGCTGCCAGAGGCTGGCCCATCTTAGGGCTCGGCATTATGGGCATCGCAGCAAGCCTGGCCTATACTGCACCGCCGCTTAGCTATAAGAATCTGGGCCTGGGAGAATTCTCTGTTTTTTTGATTTGGGGCCCGTTTATGGTGGAGGGGGCCTATTTTGTGCAGCAGCAGTCTTTCAGCCTGCAAGCCCTGTGGATCAGCATTCCCTTCGGGGTTATTGTTGCCCTGGTGCTGCTGGCCAACAACCTGCGGGACATCTCTCATGACAAAACCAAGAATATCCGCACCCTGGCCGTATTTTTGGGCGTGCAAAAAGGATTTTACCTGTATGCGGCGCTGATCTCTCTGGCCTATGTCAGCATCCTGCTGATGGTGGCTTTCAGGGTACTTTCCCTCTGGTCCCTGGGCGTATTGCTCTCCTTGCCCCTGGCTGTGCAGATTTTCAGGAGCATGCTGCACAGGATCCCGGTTGACGCAGATGCCAAAACTGCGCAGCTGGATACTTGCTTTGGGTTGTTATTGCTTGTCTCCCTGATTATTGAGGCCTTGTTTTGAACCAATATTTGTTTGGCCAGAAAGCAGTGGCAGCTACAGTGGTCTTGGCTGCGGCGCTCTGGTTCATCACTTTTTACCTGGAATTCTGGGTCTTTTGGTTCAAGATTTCAGCTTCCGCCCTCTTGCTTGCAGGACTCTCAATATTTCTGCAGCCGGCTGCAGGCTTTAGTTTTTCCCTGAATTGGCGCAGCATTGGCCTAGGGCTTGTCTCTGCAGGTTTTTTGTATCTGATCTTTTGGACTGGAAAAGCAGTTTCTACAGCTTTTCTGCCTTTTGCCGCTGACCAGGTCGGGGTCATCTATAACAAGGGTCAAGGCACCTCCATCTGGATCATTGCGCTGCTTTTGTTTTTTGTGACCAGCCCCTGCGAAGAGATTTACTGGCGAGGCTATTTGCAGCGCAGGCTCATGTTGCGCTTTGGCAATTTTCTGGGCTGGCTGCTGGCCACTTTGCTTTATGCCGGGGTGCATGTGTGGTCAGGCAATTTTATGCTTATCGGGGCTGCAGGGGTTGCCGGCGCTTTTTGGGGAGCCATGTACTGGAGGCTGGGGGATATCTCGCCTGTCATTATCTCGCATGCCATCTGGAGCACCTTTATTTTTACAGTCCTGCCGGTGCCGGGATAAAGGCTTGCCCTTGAACTTTTAAAAAACAGATCAGTCAGGGCCTATTTTTCTTATCGCTTCCTGGACATGCTGGTTGTAGGGATGTATGTTGTCTAATCCGGATAAAAGCAACTATGTCCAGTTGACCAATATTGATAATTCTGCCTAATTTATTCGAAGAGACGAAGCCTATATGAGCGGAGGCGAGCCCTTTGACGAGTTTCTCAAGCAGGTTTGTCCGCCCCGGGAGTTAGATTGGCGTAAATACAGGCGGGCCAGCCGGAGGAAGGTTCTGGAGCGGATCCGCGAGCTCAGACTCAGGGGCCTGAGAGAGTATGCCTGCTATCTGAGCCACCATCCTGAAGAAGCGGATTTTTTGCCCTGTCTTCTCCGGGTTACTTTGAGCCGTTTCTTTCGGGAAAAGGAGGTTTGGCGCAGCCTGGCAAGGCATATTCTACCAGCCCTGCTGAACAGCTGCAGAGCATCCGGGCCCCTGCAGGTACTCAGTGTCGGCTGCTGCAATGGGCAAGAGCCTTACAGCATGGCTTTGCTCTGGAAAAGTGAAATCCTGCCTTATTTTAAGCAGGCAGGGCTTGAAATTTCTGCTCTGGATGTGGATTCCCAGTGTCTGGAAAGGGCGAAGGCCGGTCTATATTCTGTCAAAACTCTGCGGGAGGTCCCGCAGCATATTTTGAACGTATGGTTCCATAGAGAGTCTTCCGGATTCTACCGTCTGGATTCTGAAGTAAAACAGATGGTCAGCTTTGCCCAAAGCGATTTGCTGCAGAATAAGCTTCCTGCAAACCAGGACTTGATTTTTTGCCGCTATCTGGTCTTTACCTATTTCCAGGGCAGAAGACGACTGGAATTAGCTCGCAGGATCATCAGCTCCCTGAATCCTGGAGGCTGCCTGGTCCTGGGCCGCAAGGAGAGCTTGGATCTGGGGCCTGATACCGGTTTAACCCCTGTTCCGGGCCTGCCCTGTTTTTATGTCAGGCCTGAAGAATTGCTTTGAACTCTCAAGTGTAAACAAGATTAAGTGTAAAGTTATGCAGAGCAAGATCACCCTGGGAATCAGTACCTGTTTGTTGGGCAAAGAGGTTCGCTATGACGGGGGACACAAGCTGGATCGATTTATTCGGGATACCCTGGGCAGGTATGTCGAGTTTTTGCCGGTCTGTCCTGAGGTAGAATGCGGGATGGGCATCCCCAGGGAAGCCCTGCGCCTGGTGGGCAATCCGGACGCTCCCCGGCTGGTGACCCAGAAGACCAGCCGGGATTTTACCGAGCAAATGCAGAGCTGGGGCCGAAAGCGGCTGGAAGATCTGGCCGGTCAGGAATTGTGCGGGTATATCTTCAAGAGCCGTTCACCTTCCAGTGGCATGGAGCGGATCAAGGTCTATCAGGAAAACGGCATGCCGGTGAACAAAGGGGTGGGCATCTGGGCCAGGATGTTCATGGATCGCTTTCCAGATCTGCCGGTGGAGGACGACGGACGGCTGCACGATCCTGTACTGCGGGAGAACTTTATTACCCGCATCTTTGTTTTCAAGCGCTGGCAGGACCTGCTGCGCATCAACAAAAGCCTGGGCGGGTTGGTGGATTTTCATGCTAGGCACAAGCTGTTGATCATGGCTCACCATGTGCCCACCTACCGGGATCTGGGCAAGCTGGTGGCTGCAGGCAAAAAAATGCCTTTACAGGAGCTCATTGCCGCTTATTTGAACAAGCTGCAGTATGCCCTCAGGCTACACAGCACAAGGAAAAAAAATGTCAATGTCCTGCAGCACATTATGGGTCATTTCAAAAAGAATTTAAGCAGTGATGAAAAACAGGAACTTCTGGAAGTCATCGATCAATATAAGGCAAGCAGCCTTCCGCTCATTGTGCCGGTTACTTTGCTCAATCATTATGTGCGAAAATATGATGAGCCGTATTTGCAGCATCAGTATTATTTAAGCCCCCACCCCCTGGAGCTCAAACTGCGCAACCATGTCTAGAGCAGGGCAACTGTTAAGGATTGGTTCCATCTGTCCATGATCACTAATAATCCTGTGTTTGACATATATGGAGTTCATATCCTGAAATAACTGCAATCATAAATAACGCAAAACTTAGGAGGCAATCCATGCAGAATACAAAAATTTGCATTGTTGGCCCAGGAGCCATGGGCTCTTTTTATTACTGGAAGTTTCATCAAGCCGGTTTTGAGCAGACTGTTTTCCTGGCCGGAGGAGAAAGAGCCCGGCGTTTGCAGCAAAACGGCCTGCAGATCAATGGCCAGAGCGTATCCGCGCAGGTGGTCACTCCAGAAGACACTGATTTTAAAGCGGACCTGATTGTGGTGGCTGTAAAATACCATCACTTAGATCAAGTGCTGGCGGATATGAAAAATCTGGTGGCGGATAACACTTTGATTGTTTCTGTGATGAACGGCATTGATTCTGAACAGATCCTGGCCCGGAGTTATGGCTGGGACAAGGTGCTTTATGCCATTGCCATAGGTATTGACGCCCAGCGGGAGCTAAATCAGATCGAGGTGATCAACCAGGGCACGGTCTATTTTGGGGAACAAACAAATCAAGAGTTAAGCCCCAGAGTGCAGAGAGTTGAAGAATTTTTCAAGACTGCGCACATAGCATACAAGATCCCGGAAGACATGATCCGGGCCATGTGGTGGAAGTTCATGATAAATGTTGGTGTGAATCAAGTCTCAGCCATTATCAGGGCCCCTTACGGCATATTCCATCAATCAGCAGAAGCTAGAGAGCTGATGCAGGATGCCATGCAGGAGGTGATCAATGTGGCTCAGGCCAAGGACATACAGTTGGGTATAGAAGATATTCAGTCCTGGCTACAGGTTTTGGATACTTTGGATCCGGAATGCAAGACTTCCATGTGCCAGGACGTCTTAGCCGGTCGCAAGACCGAAGTTGAAATGTTTGCTGGGATCTTGCTGCAAATGGGCCGGGAAATGGGAGTAGCAACTCCTCTGAATCGGTTTTTACTCCAGTTTCTGCGGGCTATCGAGCAGAACTATTCCCTTTGAAAAGGAAGACCATGCCCGGCAGAATCCAGCAGAAGTTGTTCTCCCAGGCCCATCTCATCGCTGCCATATGCTTCAGCATGCAGGCCCTTGGGGTGGGCACTTACATCACCTTTGGTGTATTATTCAATCCATTGATAGAGGAGTTTGGCTGGTCGAGGGCCGCCATTGCCGGGGCTTCGTCTACAGCATTTTTTTGTATGGGTATTTTTGGCGTGCTTGTCGGTCGCTTAAACGACCGCACCGGACCGCGTCAAATTATGTCTGTTGCCGCAATCCTCATGGGCCTGGGCTGTGTCTTGATGATCCAGCTCAGCACCCTTTGGGAACTCTACCTTTTTTTCGGCATTATCTTTGGCATGGGGCTCAGTGCTATTGATGTCATCGCCCTGACCACCATTGCCCGTTGGTTTTCCCAGCGCAGGGGCTTAATGACCGGTATCGTCAAGATGGGCACCGGGGCTGGGCAATTTGTTATCCCCCTGGTGGCCAGCGGACTGATCCTTGTTTATGGCTGGCGGTGGGCTATTGCCATCATTGGTATTGGGATAGCTGTAGTCCTGTTATTTATGGCCCAATTCCTGAGTCGCGACCCTGGAGCTTCCAGCAGGAAAAGCCAGCCAGCAACTGCCATTAATTCTGCAGCTCTGGTAACCGGACCTGATCTTTCTTTATCCCAAATACTGAAAACAATTCAGCTCTGGACTATCTGTTTGGTCAATTTTTTTCTGGTGTTCTGTCTGTTGATTATTATGATGCATATCGTGCCTTATGCGAGAGATCTAGGCATTGCCCCAGTGCAGGCCGCAAGCATCCTTTCCACCATTGGCGCTGTGAGTATACTGGGTCGTTTCATCAGCGGGCTGGTCATCGATCACCGGGGCAGCAAAGCAGTAATGGGAGTCTGTTTTTTTCTGCTTTTAGGCGACTTGGTCTGGCTGCAGTTTGCCAATCAACTCTGGATGCTCTATGTCTTTGCTGTTGTCTATGGCCTGGCCCATGGGAGCTTTTTCACCGTGATCTCGCCCTTGGTGGCTGAATGGTTCGGCATCCGCTTTCATGGCACCCTGATAGGGATTGTGGTTTGCTTCGGCACTACCGGCGGGGCAATAGGTCCTTTGATCGCCGGCTATCTGTTTGATTTAAGCGGCAGCTATCAGGCGACTTTCCGGATTATAATCGTTATGTCCTTTATCGCCTGGATGCTGCTGCTCTCTCTGCGGCCGGTGAAAGACAGTTGAGCCTGAATTGCTTTACATTTCTTGGTCTGGGAAATATAAGGCCCGGCCCAGTTTGCTTTTGTCCCGGGCCGGGTTCAGGGTTGCTTTTGGCTAAAAGCGGACTTGTTTCTATAGGTTGTTTAGAGCTGGAAATATGCAGCCTGGAGATGCTGCACCCAGATATCCACTATATTGTCATACTCTGCCGTGCCTTTGAGTACAGCCTCAGTCTCGATCCCTGCCTGGTTCAGGATAGATTTCCAGGAATCTGGTTCGTCCCCTGCCATATCGTTGAGCGCATGATCTCCGGCCACGGACATGAAAGGCATGAGAAATGCTTTTTCAACGCCCTTTTCCAGGAGATCGTTCTTGATGTCCTGGATTGAGGGAGAGTCCTGCACTGTGCCTACATATATCAGGGTGTCTTTGCCTTGCAACTCATAGGCTAGGGCCTTGTAGAAGGCATTGCTAGGATGGTGGGAGCCGTGGCCCATGAAGATTACTGCCTGTTCAGGACTGCGCTGCCTGGGGATGTTTGCAAGCAAAGCTTGACTGACCTTTTGCAGGTCTTGGTCAGTGGCCAGCAAAGGCCTTCCCAGCTGGATTTGTTTCAAACCAGCGGATATGGAATCGAATCCATTTACTATGGACAGCAGATCGTGAAACTCAGCCCCGGGAATGGTGTGCAGGGACTGTACAGCCACATGGGTATAGTCCTGTTCTATCATATTGGCCAAGGTCTGGGCAGGAGAATTCAGGTTCTGGCCTTGTTTGGCCAGCTTGCTGCGAATTATCTTGGAGGTGTAGGCCCAATGCACTTCTGTCTCAGGAAAGGCCTTTTGGACTTTGGCTTCGATGTTTTCAAATGCAGCCTGGGCCTGGGGATAACTGGAGCCAAAGGCCACCAGCAGAACGCCCATTTTCTTTTGATGTTCATGGTCGTGATTCCCGTGGGCCAAGGCCTGGGCGCAGGCCAGGCAAAGCAGCAGGGTAACAGGGAACATCAGCTTGAAAATTCGATTTCTCATTTTGGTCTCCTTTTTTAAATATGCTTGGGCTAAGAAAGCCTCTGCCTAAGGCGCTGCTGGTTTATAGCCTAAAAAAATCCCCGGACCGAATTTTCGATCCGGGGATTGCCCTTTTTATCCTCCGTGATCTCAGGGCTTCACTTTTAGTCCGAAAGCAAGCGCCCTTATGTCACCCAGGCAGGTCTTCTGACTTCCGGATCAATCTACTTGCCGCGCCTTCCCCTGAGGCTAACTCCAAAAGTGGCACTTAGCGGCTTTTGTCCCCGGTTACAGCGGCGGGCCCGTCCCTGACTTGCACAGGGTTCCCTTGTTGTTTTTCATGTGCCAGAATCCTGCGGGAATACAAGCACCTGCAAAACACCCGAATGACTTGCAAAAAATTCTAGTTTTGGCGCTCAACTTTTGTCAAGCCTGATTTTTGCCGGCCAGGCCTTGGGACCCAGGCTGAGCAGGGCTAAACATAATTTGCTCTTTTTGCAATTTTTCTGTACTTCCCAGAAGAGAGGCTTATCTGTAGTCAAAATCTGATTTGAGTCATGTCTTATGGGCCGCTGCTTAGCTGGTTCATTGCAGAAACGGACTGAGTTCACCAGCTAAGGGAGCTAAGATCCTGTATATCCCAACGCTCAGGAAACAAGAGATATGCAAACCATTATAGATAATCAACGCTTGCACAAGCAGCTCCAGTTCATATTGGAGATCGATAAACTAAAGGAAATTTTTCGTCAATCCTATCTGCTTAATTCCCAGCGCCGTGAAAACAGCAGCGAGCACTCCTGGCACCTTGCAGTGATAGCCATGCTTTTGACAGAGTATTCAAATGAGCAGGTGGATATTCGCCGAGTAATGTGCATGCTCCTGGTCCATGATCTGGTGGAGATCGATGCCGGGGATACCTATTGTTACGATGAGCAAAATGCCTTAGATAAGTCAGAGCGTGAAAGGCAAGCAGCTGACAGGCTTTTTGGCTTTCTGCCGGCAGATCAAGAGAATTGGGTACGCGATCTGTGGGAGGAATTTGAAGCAGGTGCAACGCCTGAGGCCAGGTTTGCTCACGCAGTGGACCGGTTCATGCCCCTGCTGCACAATTTCTGCACCCAGGGCAAAAGCTGGCAGGAGCACGGTATAACCCAGGATCAGGTCAAGGCTCGGATGGCCAAGATCTACCAGGGGTCGACTACACTATGGGAATATGCCCAGAAAATTATTGAAGCTGCTGTGCAGCGCGGATATCTCCGGCCTAGCCGAGATTCAGTATGAGTGTGCAG
>CAZLUR010000041.1:12667-19743 GCA_964562725.1 uncultured Desulfohalobiaceae bacterium
TGCAAAAACATTCAATTTTTATTTCATGCATTGGAGAGGACCATGAGCAAGAATGGAGTTATGATTATCCTGGCTGTTTTATTTGTGGGGGCAGCAGCTTTCGGCATATGGTCCTATAGCCAGGACCAGTCCAGGCTGCAATTGATTCAAGAACAAAAGAACATTATTGAAAAAAACCAGAAGACTATAGAGCTCTTACAAGAGCAGCGTCAGGGAGTTGAGACTAAGCTGAAAGCCCTGCAGGATCAGATGCAGATCCAGGCAGCTGAGCTTAAGCAAGAGGTCCGTGCGGATCTGGAAGAGGCCCAGAGCGAAATCAGCGAACTCAACCAACTCATTGAGGCCAGGAACAGGCAATTGGAGCAGCTGCAAAAGGCCGTCAAACAGATTGAGGCAGAAAATGAGCAGTTACAGGAGCAGTTACTTTTTAAAAATGCTCAGATTGCGGAGCTTCGTCAGGAGCGGGATAATGTTTTAGAGGCCATGCATGATTTGCAGCATATAGTAGAGACAAATGATGAACTGATCAATGAGTTAGACCAGGAGAAACAATCCCTGAAGGATGAGCTGGATCAGCGCGAAGATCATGCTGCAAACTTGCAAGCAGAGTTAGAGGAGGCCAGATTGAAGATTGGTGCTTTAGAACAAGCCCTGGAGGAAAAAGCACAAAGTATTGCAAGGCTGCGCGAAAAAAATGAGTCTCTGGAAGCTGCACAAAAGGATCTTAAGCAGAAGTTGACTGGACTTATTGCAGAAAAGCAGGCCTCAAAGAACATTATTGAAAAAAATCAGAAGACTATAGATCTCTTACAAGAGCAGCGTCAGGAAGTTGAGACTAAGCTGAATGCCCTGCAGGATCAGATGCAGATCCAGGCAGCTGAGCTTAAGCAAGAGGTCCGTGCGGATCTGGAAGAGGCCCAGAGCGAAATCAGCGAACTCAACCAACTCATTGAGGCCAGGAACAGGCAATTGGAGCAGCTGCAAAAGGCCGTCAAACAGATTGAGGCAGAAAATGAGCAGTTACAGGAGCAGTTACTTTTTAAAAATGCTCAGATTGCGGAGCTTCGTCAGGAGCGGGATAATGTTTTAGAGGCCATGCATGATTTGCAGCATATAGTAGAGACAAATGATGAACTGATCAATGAGTTAGACCAGGAGAAACAATCCCTGAAGGATGAGCTGGATCAGCGCGAAGATCATGCTGCAAACTTGCAAGCAGAGTTAGAGGAGGCCAGATTGAAGATTGGTGCTTTAGAACAAGCCCTGGAGGAAAAAGCACAAAGTATTGCAAGGCTGCGCGAAAAAAATGAGTCTCTGGAAGCTCTACAAAAGGATCTTAAGCAGAAGTTGGCTGGACATATTGCAGAAAATCAGGCCTTAAAGGAGCGCAATAAAGGTTTGGAAGACAAGCTGCAATGGCAGTCAAACAGGGTTCAGGAGCTCCAGCATGAGCTCTCCTCCATTGAGAAGGAAAAGGAATTTGTCCAAGCCAGAATGCAGCAGATGCAATCTACTTATGATTCTCTCACAATGGATTTACGCAAACAGATCCAGAATCAGCAAATCCTGGTTGAAAGACTAAAAGAGGAGGTCACAGTAACTTTTCTGGACAGCATCCTTTTTGATTTTGGTCAGGCGAGCCTTACTGCCCAGGGAGAGAAAACCCTGCAACAAGTGGGTACAATTATACAAAGATTGCAGGACAAGCAGTTGCGCATAGTCGGTCATACAGATTCGGTGCCTATACACAGGGACTTTCTCTGGAAATATCCTTCTAATTGGGAATTATCAGCACACCGGGCTGCAGCAGTGGTCCGCTTTCTGCAAAAACATAATCATGTAGCTCCGGAAAATATGGAAGTGGTGGGGCGTTCCAGTTATTATCCAGTGGCAAGCAATGAAACAGCTCAGGGCCGGGCTAAGAACAGGCGGGTGGAAATCGTGATAGCTCCCAGATATCAAAAACAAGACAAACAAGTACCATCTTCTGGGCAGGAAGATTATGCCAAGGTTCAATAGCTGCGGACACGGAAATGGGACAGCATTTTATCCACCAAATCCATTCTCCTGGAGCCACTTGGCGCATCTCTGCCAAACTTCCAAGTAGGTCTGGCTGAAGCGGTGATCAGCTCTGGGTATGATATGCAGTCTTTTAGGTGCCCCAGCTGTTCGGTAAATCAGCTCAGCATCCTGGACAGGCACTGTTTCGTCCTGGTCTCCATGTATAACCAGTAAAGGACGGGGACTGATGCGCGCTGCAAGTCCTGGTACATCGTATCCAGCCAGGTCCGGGAAAAAACTGCTTTTGATTCTGACCTGGACATGTTCCGAGCCCAGGGTGACCAGGCCGTTGGACTCACTGCCCTGCAGGATAAGATCCTGCAAGAGCTTATAAGGATCTGCTGGGGCTGCCCAGGAGCAGACTGCGCGGACGCGCTTGTCCAGCGCAGCTTGGCAGATGGCAGTACAGGCCCCGAAGCTGCGACCCATGGTCAGCACTGGGGCGCCGTTATGTGCAGTGCACCAGCTGACAACACTGTGTAGGTCATGGATCTGGCTGCTCAGGCTAATGTCCTGGAATTGGCCCTGGCTTTGCCCGTGGCCTGCAAAATCAAAGGCCAGGCAGTCCAAGTCCAGCTCTGGAGCCAGGTACTCGGACATCTCCAGCACTCTGCCTTTACCTTCCTTGCTGCCGGTGAAACCATGGCAGATTACCAGGGTGGGCCTGGGCCTATCAGGATCAGCATAATAAAGTGCCGCCAGTTTCAAGCCTTGCTGATTGGGGATGGTCAGACTCTGCCAGCTGCGCCTTTGCATTTTTCCTCCTGAGGTAATTGTTTTTGTATCTCTTAACTCAATCCGAGGTCAAACCATACTTTTTCAGCTTTTTGTGCAAAGTGGCCCTGGTAATATCCAGGAGTCTGGCTGCCTCGCTCTTGTTGCCGCCGGTGTGTTCCAGGGTTTCTAAAATGGCCAGCTTTTCCACCTCTTCCAGGGGCTGGCCGCCATAGCCTGACTCCTGTATAGGCTCCATTTCCTGGCTGGACTGCATGCCCAGGGGCAAATCCCTGGGAGTTACATATTCCCCTCCTGCCAGGATCACGGCCCGCTCCACTGCATTCTCCAGCTCCCTTACATTGCCCGGCCAGGGATATTTGAGCAGCATATCCATGGCCTGGGGAGTAAACCCCTTGATCTGCTTGCGGTTCTTTCTGGAGAATTGCTGCAGGAAATGCTCTGCCAGCAAAGGGATATCTCCTTCTCTTGCGTTTAAGGGCGGCAGATCCACTCTGATCACGTTCAAGCGGTGATAGAGGTCGTCCCGGAAGTTACCTGCCTGCACCTCCTGGTAGAGATCCTTGTTGGTAGCTGCCAGGATGCGAACATCCACGTAAACAGCCTTGTCACTGCCCACCCTCTGGATCTCCCTTTGCTGCAGGACCCTAAGCAGCTTGGCCTGCATGATCCAGGGAATCTCTCCTATCTCGTCCAAGAAGATACTGCCCTTATGGGCCTGCATTAATCTACCTTCGCGCTTTTTGTCCGCTCTGGTGAAAGCGCCTTTCTCGTGCCCGAAAAGCTCAGACTCCAAGAGATTCTCGGAAAGGGCGGAGCAGTTCACCGTGACTAAAGGCCCACTTTTGCGCTCACTGTTGGCATGGATGGCCTTGGCGATCAGTTCCTTGCCTGTTCCGCTGGGGCCGGCTATGAGCACGGTTGCTTCTGTGGGCGCAATCCTGGCCACGGTCTGCAAAAGATCCTGCATGGCCGGGCTCTGGCCGATAATATCCGAGAGCTCGAAATCCGGGGGCAGTTTTTGGCGCAGGGCCTGGTTCTCCTCTTGCAGGCGCATGTGATCCAGGGCCCGCTGCATGGTCAGCTCCAAGACCTCAAAGTCCAGAGGCTTGGTCAGATAATCATATGCCCCGCTTTTCAAGGCCTCTACCGCATTCTGCACAGAGGAATAGGCAGTCATGATCAAAACCGGAATGGCTGGATTGTAGTCCTTGATCCTCTGCAGGGCCTGCAGGCCGTCCATCTCTGCCATGCGCACATCCATAAGCACCAGGTCCACAGGTCCTTTGCGTACCTCTTGCACAGCCCTTGAGCCATCCCCGGCGGTGGAGATACTGTATCCCCAGCCTGCAAGCAGGGTCTGCAGCATGCTTAAATGCCCGGGATCATCGTCCACCACCAGCACTTGCGGCTTTTTCTGGCCTGAGGCCTTGGGCTTGGTGAAGGACATAACTACTCCTTGTTTTTCGGGTTGTTGGCCGGCAGGAGCAAAACAAAGCTGCTGCCCTGTCCTGGACTACTTTGAACCTTGGTCCTGCCCTGATGGGCCTGGACAATCTTGTCCACTACTGCAAGCCCCAGTCCAGTGCCGCTTTTCTTGCTGGTAAAGTAAGGATCAAAGATTTTTTCCAGTTCACTCTGGGCAATACCGGTTCCTGTATCAGAAATACTTATTCTGACTTGGCTTTCTTGCGTTGCAGTTTGCACCTCAAGCTCACCTCCTTCCTGCATGGCCTGGATGGCATTCAGGTACAGATTAAGCAGGGCCTGATTCAATCTGTCCTGGTCCAGATAAGCCCAAAGTTCCTCTTTTTCCGGCTCAAATTTGATGTGGATACTTTTGGATTCAGCATCCCTGCGCACCAGGCCCAGGGAGTGGCGCACCAGCTGATTCACCTCACACTGCTCCTGTTGCAGCTCTGAAGGCCTGGCGAACTCAAGGAGCTCGGTCACCACCCGGTTCAGGCGATCCACCTCTTGGATCATAGTCTTGGCAGCACTTTGCTCCTGGCTCCTGTCCTGGCTTAGGCCCAGGAAATAGGTGGCCAGCCCCTTGATGGAGCTCAAGGGATTGCGGATCTCATGGGCTATTCCTGCTGCCAGGTGGCCAATGGCAGCTAGCTTTTCCTGATGTTTGACCTTGTCCTGGAGGGCTTTGATCTGGCGCAGATCTTTGATAATTATTAGTTTTCCTGCATAATCACCTGCTGCTGTCTGGATCCTGGATCCGCTCAGGCTGACCGGCAGGGACTCCTGACTTTGCAGATGCAGCTCTGTATCCTGCTCCAAGACAGTCCTCTCCCTGCCCATCCTGCGCACAAAAGCACATATCTCACCAGGCAGGACATCTTTGGCCTGTCTGCCCTGCAGGCTACCTTCCAGACCCAGAATCTGAGCTGCAGGCTGGTTGCTGAAGCAGATGCTTTCCTCCCTGTCCAAAACCAACAGTCCCAGGGGTAGATTAGAGACCACAGCTCCAGAAAAGGCCTGGGCGTCATGCAGAAGTTGGGTGGTCAGCCGTGCTCTCTGTATCCAGAATAAGGTCAGCACCCCGCTTAGACCCAGTATGAGCAATATCCCGGAAATGAGCAAAGTATTCCTAAGGTCCTCCTGCCTGGCCTGCTCAAAAGGGGAGCTATCCAGGCCTACAAAGATATACCTTTCTTCTTCCGGGCCTGGAGCGATTTGATCCTGCCCGGAACTTGAAAAGCGCTGTGGGTGGTGGCGGGAGTGCATGCCCTGCATGTGCCCCGGGGGTCCAGCTTTAAGCGGGGCAAAGGTGCTGTAGACCATAAAGCTGGACTCCTTTCCCCTTTCCAGGACCACACCCTGGGCCTGCCTTTCTGGCTCCAGCTCTCTTAGAGTTTCCTGGTCCAGAAAGTAGGAGCCTATTCTTTCAGGATCATTATGGGCCAGGATCCGGCCCTGATCATCAGTAACAATTAGATATAATATATCTGGCTGGGCTGCGGTCTCGCTGAGCAGGGTCTGCAGTCTGTTTCCCCCACCCATCATGCCCATCATGCCTGTCCTGGCCCCGGCCTCGAAGGATTTGATCAGGGCCGCGCCTTTTTCGCCCAGAATTTGGGACATATGGGCCTTGCTGCGGTTGATGTTAAGCACAGCCAGGGCCAAGACTACGGTGGTCAGTACCAGGGCCGCAGTGATTATAAGCCAGGCTGGAGTAAAGCTGAAAGAGTAGCGTTTAGTTTTTGACATAGATTTGGAGAGGCATGCTTTTGGCATGCCTTTATATAACACATGATGTATAAAAAATAAACAGGTCGCAAAAAAGAGTTTGCAGTAATTACTGACTTCTGGTTCTGGAAATTGCAATCAAGCTTGAACAAGCAAATCTTATGCCTAAAAGATCCTGACTGGACTACTCGGATTTTATGTCTTATGTTTTTATAATTGGAAGCAAAAATTTACAAGGAGGACTCATCATGCATAAGATCAAGATTGGCGGGATGAGCTGTATGCATTGTGTACAGGCTGTGACCAAGGCTTTGCAGCAAGTGCCAGGGGTCGGTAATCCCGAGGTTAGCCTGGAAAGGGCAGAGGCAAGTTTTGAGGCAGGGCCGGAGCTGGATATGCAGCAAGTAAAAAAGGCAGTGCAGGAGGCTGGCTACCAGGTGTTGGAGTAGTGATATAGATAACAGTATGTTGGTGTATATAAATTATACAATTTTTAGCATCAGTTTATTAATCCCTGCTGTCTGGAATTTGATCAATGCAGGTTATTGTTTTTGGCACTGTTTGTGCATTTGCTTTGTTCAGGACAAAAACCGGTTTTTTGATTCTGGAGTTTCTGGTGGATATCTTGAGAGTTCAACGTTCAAGGTTAAGGCAATAAATCCAGGGTGATAAGACAAATATAAACTCAGACAGTTAGAGTCTTGAATATAGTCAATAAAAACAGTTTATTACTAAAGAACTTTTGACTGCCTAGGTGGATATCTGAACAGGCAATTATGTAGTGAGAAAACTTAACTTTATTGGAGAAATCTTTATGAAAATGTTGCAGACAATAAGCATGGTATTGATTCTGGCTCTTTTTCTCTCTCTTGGCGCCTCTGGAGCCCAGGCCCAAAAAAGCAAAGGCAAGATGGTCCAAGGGTCAGTCTATACGCAAAAAATGGGCCAGGGTTATGGTTACACTCAACTCACAGAGCAGCAGCAGCTGGCTTTGCAGGACATGTATAACCAATATGGCCAAGAGCTGTATTCTTTGCGGGCCAATGTTCTGGCCAAAAAGGCAGAATTGAACGCACACATGG
>CAZLUR010000042.1:0-19609 GCA_964562725.1 uncultured Desulfohalobiaceae bacterium
CAGGCGGCCGGCGTTGGCGAAGAAAAGCGGCGTCGTTGCCGCCGCACTCCACATTCCAGGCCGCCGTTTAGCTTGATCATGACCACCTGCTGCATGGCCTTAAGGCCCTGGCTGGATTCTTTCTGGCCCAGATTGTGCAGCTCCGGGATCTGACCCTTTTGCACCGGGTGGATGTCAGTCTCGCAGATCAGGGCTCCGGTAGTTCCTGAGAGCAACCTGGAATAATACTCTTCAAAGAGATTTATGACTTGTGCCGGCAGGTCTTTTTCTTGCATTTTATGTGCAAATGGTTCAAATTCTTTTTGAGTTGGCCCGGGGGATCGGGAATTTGAATATTTCATTTGAGCCTCCTGAGTTTTGCCAGCTTTGCTATGGTCATTAGAGCTTTCCGTTTAAATTACTTATAAAATAAAGCATTTCTGCACGAAAAACAAGGTGATCAATATGGGCAAAGTCTTGGTTACCGGAGGAGCAGGGTATATAGGATCCCACACTGTGCTCTGCCTGCTTGAGGCAGGGTATGAGGTGGTGGTCTACGACAATCTGAGCACGGGATTCGAAAGGGCAGTATTGCCTCCGGCTGAGCTGATCCAGGGAGACTTGGCTGAAAAGGACAAGCTACAGAAGCTTTTTGAGCAAAAAGGTTTTGATTACATAATCCATTTTGCAGCAGATATAGTAGTTCCGGAATCGGTGCAGAAGCCAATTAAGTATTATAATAACAATACTATAAATACCATCTGGCTCATAAGCCTGGCTCTCCAGCATCAGGTGTCCAGCTTCATTTTTTCCTCTACTGCAGCGGTGTATGGCGTTCCAGAGAGCTTGCCAGTGGGAGAAGACTCCAATTTGCAGCCCATCAACCCCTACGGCAGATCCAAGCTCATGAGCGAATGGATCATACAGGATGCAGCCTTGGCCCAGCAGCAAATGAAATATATTATCCTGCGTTATTTTAATGTGGCTGGGGCTGATCCAGAATGCAGGCTTGGGCAGAGCACTCCAGAAGCTACACACTTGATCAAGGTGGCTTGCCAGACTGCTTTGGGGCAAAGGCAGATATTAGAGATTTTCGGTGCAGATTATCCCACCAGGGATGGTACCGGAGTTCGGGACTACATACACGTTACAGATTTGGCGCGGGCCCATGTGGCTGCTCTGGATTATCTGCAGCAGGGCCAGGAATCGAATATATTTAATTGCGGCTATGGACATGGTTTTTCAGTTTTAGATATAGTGCGCGCAGTGCAAAAAGTGAGCGGAAGAAAATTGGCTACACAAGTAGTGCAGCGCAGGCCTGGAGATCCGGCCGAACTAGTGGCTGATCCGCGCAAGCTGCAAACCGTTATTCACTGGAGACCCATGTTCGATGATATTGAAAAAATAGTGCAAACAGCATATACTTGGGAACAAAACCGAATTTATTGAAGTTTCTGGATTGCTTGCACTACCTGCAACTAGAAGGAGGTAACTTGTGCTGTACCCGCGATTGCTGGCCTTGTTGACTATTATGCTCTTTGGCCTGCTGTTCCTGCCTGAGGCCTTAAGGGCCCAGGAAGATCAGGAGCTTGCCCAGGAAGAGAAAAAGCCAGAGGTGATCAAAAGAGAGCAGCAGGTGCCACAAGAGGTGGTAGGCGCCGGCAAGGTGCCGGTTATGGTGGAATACGAGGATATGGACAGCTTGGGTAGAAGATTGGTTTTCAACATGCGCGAGAGGTTTAACAAGTCTGATCTGTTCCGGCTATCCGGGTATAAAGAGCAAAAGCTGAAAATCATCTTTACCAGCCAAGAGGAGTTCCCGTCCCGGCCAGGTCTTAGCTCCATTTATTCCATTGTCTGGACTTTTTCCTATGGTCAGGATGTATTGGACAATTTTCTGGAAGTGGAGGTGGGACAAATAAGCAATCAAGACCTTACAAGCCTGGCAGAGGCCTTGGTGGCCAAAACCGACGAGGTTTACAATAGTTACAGCTATCTATTTGAGGAATAAAGGGTTATAGGGCCGGTAATATTGTATCAGCTCCTTAGTTCAGCTGCTTTTTGACTAAATTGCTGGGCCAGATCCTGGAGTATTTGAGCAACCATGGCTACAGCACCTTGGTTCTGGCCCTGTACAAACCTGCGCTGGACCCATTCTGCTACAAACAATATATCGTGGCCTTCCAGGTCTTGGGGGCGGTCTTGGGCTCTTATTTCCGTAATCAAGGCCTCCCTGGCTCTCTCCCTTTGCTGGATGGCCCTGCGGTAATCTTGGGCGGCAGCATCCATATCCTGTTCAGCCTGCGCTATGTCAATTTGCAGCTCCTGGTCTTTTTCTTCCAGTTTTTGCGCTTGCTTGCGCAAGAGTCGGACCCTATTCTGCTCCTGGTTCAACACGTAGTTGGCGTGCACTGCATCCTGCTCATGCTGTAAATAATCCTTGACCAATTTAGTTGTGGTTTCGTCGTGAGCCAGACTATTAAATACATGGGCCAAGTCCGACATATAAGCACTCTTGTTCTCCAGCAATTCTGCAAGTTGATCCTTGCTCAGGCCGCGCTTTTGCTGTTCACCTTCTGCAGTAACAAAAACCCATTTTTTTTCTTGGGCTGCTTGCAGAAATTGTTCTATAAATTCAGGTAGATAGAGGTCGTAGATATTTTCTAGGACCTCTTTGTCCATGATTTGAGACAAAATTTCCTGCCTGGCTTCCTGGGGGTCATCACCTCTGTACTTGAAGCCGGTGAGTTCCAGGCCGTATCTAGCATTCAAGGATTTGAAATTGAGTCTGACCTGGCCTTTCTCCCTGGGATTTTTCTTGGTGTGGGGAGGGGAGTAGTGGGCCAGCATATATTCAGTAAGGTCTTGAATAAAATAGTTGGTGATCACGTAGTCCCGGATCCAGGCAGCAAAAGAAATTTTCTGGTTTTCTTCAGACTCGGCTGACCAGGCATTGGTATCAGGCTGCAGGTCATTTGTTTCTTCAGTTTCAGCTGTTTCTTGTTCTGTAATTACTTTCAGTTCAGGTTGTTTTTTCTGGGGACTAGGCTCGTGTTGTTCCGTTTCCAGGCCAACCGTTTCCTGATCACGGCCTGGATCTGCGTCAATAAGCTTATTGCTCTGCTGAAAAAGATACCAGGCGCTCAGTCCACCCAGGATCAAAATTATGCAGATAACACTGAGCTGGATTTTTCTCTTGATCATATATAATTTCCAGGATTGCAAACAGCTATTTGCAGTTTAGGTCTGACTAGCAGACAGTAACGCTAAATAGTCATAGCTGGAATGGATTTTGTCAATATCCAAAACAGAACTCACTAACATCTGAAATCTAACAAAAGCCGGAGATTAATTCAACGATTTTGTCTTTATCCTTCAGGGCCTTGCTTTAAATATCCAGCTTGATTGAAGCAGGCCAACCATATGATATCATTGTCTCAGGAGTATAAAGAGCCGGTCTAGATGTCCTGGAGATAAATCAGGTTTGTGTCTGAAAGTGGTTGCTGCAACTTTTGAAAATTACTGGTGCATCATGCAAGAAATAGAACTTCCAGGCCCATTTTGCAACTGCAAAGAGCTGATTTTGGCCTCAAAGTCGCCCAGGAGGCAAAGATTGCTGGCCTTTCTTGGTGTACACTTTAGGGTGTTGCCCAGCAGGGGCAAGGAGCACAGTCCTGAGTCTGGACAGACCCCAAAGGAGTATTGTCTGCAGATGGCCAGGCTCAAGGCCAGGTCTGTGCAAAATGACCAGATTCGGGGCGTGATATTGGCTGCAGACACCATAGTAGTCCTGGGCCAAGAAATATTGGGCAAGCCTTTAGACAGCTTCCAGGCCCTGCAAACCCTGCGCAGGCTAAGCGGTGTGAGCCATGAAGTACTTACTGCTTGCTGCTTCTTGGAATCTGTTTCTGGCCTGGAAAAGACTTTCGTTGTAAGTACCCAGGTGAATATGGCCCCAATGCAGGAAGAAGTCCTGCAATGTTATGTAGACAGGCTAAAACCCCTGGACAAGGCTGGAAGCTATGGAATCCAGGACCTAGGGGGAGCGCTTGTCCAGTCCATCCAGGGCTCCTACACCAATGTGGTTGGCTTGCCCTTGTATGAGACACTTCAGGCCCTGCTGGAACTGGGCGCCTTGACACTGGAAAAAGAGCCATGAATAGCTGGAAGGGCAAAATAGATATCTGTCTAATGCAGTTGGCCACCCTGGGCCCGCTGGGCAGAATCCCTTTCGCTCCAGGGACATGGGGTTCCTTGGCAGCAGTTATTCTGGCACCTTGGCTGATACAGCCCTTGCCATGGGCCTACAAGATCCTGTTCCTGATAATCCTGTTCCTGCTGGGCTCCTGGGCCTCCAGCGCTGCAGAGAGGATCCTGGGACAAAAGGACCCCGGCTGCGTGGTCATTGATGAGTTCATGGGCCAGATGCTGGTCTTTGCCATCTTCAGCAGGGCAACTCCCTGGCAGTTGGCTGCCGGGTTTGTGCTTTTTAGGTTGTTCGACATTATTAAACCCTGGCCTGTTGGGGCCTCGGAAATTTGGCTTCCCTCTGGGTGGGGCATCATGTTGGACGATATCCTGGCAGGGGCCTATGCAGGATTGAGCCTTTTGCTCCTGCAGTTCTTGAGCAAATCTTTTTCCTGAACCAACAAAACGGGAGCTGATCCTCTTCATCACCCCCCGTTTTGTTGATCTGAATTAGAGATTGGCCTTAATTGGTGCGGCCTATGCCCTCTCTGACCTGCCTGATCAGTCCCAGGGCCTGTTGCAATTGTTGCTGGTCTTCACCCTGCAGTTGTTCGCTCATAAAGCTTGCTCTCTGGGAAATATCATCCAGCAGGCTGGCATAGATCATGTTTCTGGTCTCCTGAGGCAGATTCTCCAGGCCTGCAATCCTTGCCTGCAGCCCTTCTAAGGCTGTATCCAGCCCGGCTACTGTTCCTTCCAGGTCGTTGACAGTGCTGCCTAAGCTAGCAACCTGATCATCAACTGCATTAAATTCTGCAACAGTGTTCTGCAAAACTGAGATATTGTGGTTTAGAACAAAATAAAATACTACCATCAAAACCACTGCCAGTGCAGCAATAAACAACGCAACCTTGCCCATATCCCTGCGTACCTCTTGGTGTAATTGTTCAGGGTTGGGTTCATGCTCTGCACCAGGGGAAGAAAAATTCATTTTTTTTACTTTTTCCGCCATGGACATGGATATTATCCTCCTTTAGTTAATTGCAAATGATTGCAAATGAGTCGATTTTGAGGCGGCGTGTCAGCTAAGGCATCTCGGGAATAGCTGTCATGCCTTTTCCTCACTTCTAAAACTACTTCAAGCAGAAAAAATAATCAAGCTCATAATTTTGGTTCTCGCGGCAAAGCTGTGCTTTCCAAGACAGAAGATTAAAGCATAGCTTATAAACAAGCTAGTTTGTTTCTTTTTTTTACAAAAATAGCCTCTTTGAAAAACAAATATATCCTGTTCGGGCGCTTGCAGTACTATTGTTTTTCTGCTGCCAGCTGCCTGCATGATTGCTGCGCAAATAAGCCATACTGCAGGTCTATTTAGGCTGGTTTAGTTAATCAGGCTTTGGATCGGGGCGGGTATCCTGCCTCCGTGGGAGACGAAATCCAAGGACTCCCCGTTGCCACGTAAAGCAATTATGGGAGCCCTACCCAGCAGGCCTCCAAACTCTACAAAGTCACCGTCTTGCTTGCCTGGCACTGGAATCAGTCTGGCAGCGGTGGTTTTTTTGTTGATCACTCCAATGGCCATTTCATCTGCGATTACAGCAGCAAGGGTTTCTGCTGTGGTTTCCCCGGGCACTGCAACCATATCCAGTCCCACAGAGCAGACACTGGTCATGGCTTCCAACTTTTCCAGGCAAAGCTTTGATTCACCCACAGCTTGAGCAATATGCAAGTCCTCGCTGACCGGAATGAAGGCCCCAGAAAGCCCCCCCACGTGGGAGCTGGCAAAGGCACCACCCTTTTTGACTGCATCGTTTAGCAGGGCCAGGACTGCTGTAGAACCGGGCACGCCAATGCTTTTTAAACCCATGCTTTTAAAGATCTCTCCAACACTATCCCCGACATTTGGGGTAGGAGCCAGGGATAAATCCACAATTCCAAAGGTCACCCCCAGTTCCTGAGCTACTTCTCTGCCTATTAATTCGCCAACACGGGTCACTTTATAGGCAGTGCGTTTGATGATCTCAGACAAAAGTCCCAGATTTAAATTCGGGTCAGATTCCAGGGCACGATCTATGGCCTTTCTGACCACCCCAGGGCCGCTGACTCCAACATTGATTACGCAGTCCGGCTCCCCGCAACCAAGATAGGCTCCGGCCATAAAGGGAATATCCTGGGGGATGTTGGCAAATACGCAAAGCTTGGCACAGCCCAGGCCGTCCTGCTCTGCAGTAAGGCCTGCGGTTTCCTTCAGGCACTTACCCATGGCATACACAGCATCCATGTTGATCCCGGCCCGGGTAGAGGCCACGTTTACTGAGGAGCAAACCCTTTGGGTACTGCTTAAGGCCTCTGGAATAGCTTGAATTAGAGCTTGGTCCCCTGGGGCCATGCCCTTTTCTACAAGCGCGCTAAAGCCGCCTACAAAATCAACTCCCACTTCCTGGGCTGTTTGGTCCAATCCCCTGGCCAGGCGAGCCAGATCAGAGGCCTTAAACGGCCCAGCAGCAACAGCAAGGGGGCTGACGGATATGCGCTTGTTAACCACATTAATGCCGTATTTTTCCCCGACCTTGTCACATATGGAAACAAAATTTTCTCCTGTGCGTATAATCTTGCGGCACATGTTTTGCTCGAAAGTTTCCAATCTATCGCTGGCACAATCGAAGAGACTGACGCCCAGGGTCACTGTTCGTACATCAAGGTTTTCGTTCTTGACCATCTCCAGGGTGGAGAGGACTTCTTTTTCTGAAAGCATGTTTTATGCACTCCTTATTGACTATCCATATTATTTCAAGGTCTGACAGACAGATATCCCAATTCTTGTCTGTTTATAGTCTGCACATATCCTCAAAGATCTTTTTATGCTGCACACTGACTTCCAGGCCCACGCTGGACGCCTTCTTGGTCAGGCTGGACACGAAATCAGAGAGTTTAACCTTGGTGGGAATGTCAACCTCATAAATGGTCACTGACTTTTGCGCAAAGGCTGAGCTGCCTCTGGCAAACTGCAGATTGACGATATTAACACCATAGTCTTGCATCACGCAGGTAATAGCAGCAATTAGTCCCACCCGGTCAGGTCCCATACTGATTACTACAAAAGGTTCGCTACTAACTTGCTCAACCGTATCCAGCTGGGGGTGGACCTGATTGATAAAAGGCTGCAGTCCTGTACCCTGCAATTGCTCCTTCAAAAAAGACTCCAGACCAGGTATGTCCAATTGCTGGGGTAATGATACTAAAAAAATACCTGCAAACTCATCCTGGAGCACAGTCTGAGAGACATCTATTATGTTACAGTCCAGCCTGGCCAGCAAAGTGGCTACTTTGCAGACAATGCCTGGCCGATCCCAGCCTAACACGCTTACTGCCGCTTTGTGCATACCTTCCTCCGGCTTTTGGTTCAATGTATGATGAAGCTGCAATAGGAAATAACAAAGCTGGCCCGGCTTTACAAGACGTAGATAGCTATAAGGCGCTGTCTGGTTTTGGCCTTGTCCTTGACCTTTTGCATGGCCATGGAGTATATAATTCATACTTTTCAGGCCAAAATCCAGATCGAATGTACTACCCAACATAATTTCTTTTTTGAATCTATGCAGCCTGACAATATGCCGACCCAGAACCATTCCAGGCATGCCCTGGCAGTGCAGGATCTTTATAAAAACTTTGGCGCTTTGCAGGTGCTAAGAGGGATCTCTTTGCTGGCCCATGAAGGGGACGTGATTTCTGTGATCGGTTCCAGCGGCTCTGGAAAAAGTACTTTGCTGCGCTGTATAAACCTTCTGGAGATGCCCAGTTCTGGTGAGATCTATGTAGGGGATGAACACCTTCGCTTGACAGTAAACCGTCATGGCGAGACTGTGCCTGTGGACAGGAAGCAGGTGGACAGGATCCGGACCAAATTGGGCATGGTATTCCAGCATTTCAACCTTTGGACGCACATGACCGTGCTGGATAACGTGATCGAGGCCCCAGTACATGTTTTGAAACGACCCAGGAAAGAGTCCAAGCAGCAGGGCATGATCTACCTGGATAAGGTGGGGATCGCTGACCGTTCCCATTACTACCCGGGGCAACTCTCAGGAGGGCAACAACAGCGGGCCGCCATTGCCAGGGCCCTGGCAATGGAACCTGAGGTGCTCTTGTTTGACGAGCCTACATCTGCCCTGGACCCGGAGCTGGTGGGCGAAGTGCTGCGGGTTATGCAGGATTTGGCCCGGGAGGGTCGGACAATGATTCTGGCCACCCATGAGATGGCCTTTGCCCGGGATGTGTCCAGCCATGTCATTTTTCTAGATGACGGCAAGATCGAAGATCAGGGTCCACCGGAATATCTGTTCCAGAGACCGGGTTCAGAGCGTTGCAGACAATTTTTATCCAGGTTTTTTTAACAAACAGTTTTCAAGCATGCATCTGGCGAATTTGGTTAGATTGTGTATGACAGGTGTTTGGTCTTGGTTTTTCATAGCTGCATGGATTAATTAATGGTAATAGGGTGTTGATTTTTTTACTACTATTCAAAACAAGGGAGGGAAGCAATGAAAAGGTTTTTAAGCACTACTTTACTGGTTCTGTTCAGCATTTTTTTGCTCGCCAGCGCAGCCCAGGCCCTGGATAAGGTGCGTATAGGCACTGAAGGCGCCTACCCACCTTTCAACTACATTGACCAGGATGGCAACCTGCAAGGTTTTGACGTCGATATTGCCCAGGCCTTGTGCGATGCTGCTAATCTTAAGTGCGAGTTTGTGACCCAGAGCTGGGACGGCATGATCCCAGCTTTACTGGCTAAGAAGTACGATGCAATAATTGCCTCCATGAGCATTACTGAAGAACGCAAACAAAAGGTGGATTTTACAGATAAGTACTATCAAACCCCGGCCAGATTTGTGAAGCACAAGGATATGGACCTGGAGATCACTGAAGAGGACCTGGAAGGCCTCACCGTGGGCGTGCAAAGGGCCACGGTCAGCGCCAACTTTATCAATGATAACTTTGATGACGTCCTGGAGATCAAGTCCTACGACACCCAGGAAGAGGCCAATATGGACATGGTCTCAGGCCGGGTAGATCTGCTTTTTGCAGATTCAGTAGTTTTACAGACCGGTTTTTTGGAACAGGAAGAAGGCCAGGACTATGAGTTCGTGGGACCTGGATACACAGACGAGGAGTGGTTCGGCGAAGGCATAGGCATTGCCGTCCGCAAGGGAGAGAACGAATTGCGTGAGACATTAAACCAAGCAATTCAAACCATTCTGGAAGACGGTACTTACCAGAAAATTAATGATAAATACTTTGATTTTGACGTTTACGGAGAATAATCAATATTCAATAGTTTTATATTCAGAGGTTCAGGATTAATTTGGCAACCCTGCCTATTCTATCCTGAACCTCCTCCTAAACTATAACCTGGGACCTCTGAGGTTATCTGCAAGCAATGATTTTTCCGGATCTGCAAGGTTATGGCTGGCTGTTGCTACAGGGCGCCAAACTTACTATTTATGTTGGATTTTGTGCCATGGTCATTGCTATGGTTCTGGGTTTGTGCGGAGTGCTCTGTAAATTCTCCAGCTCCGCGCTGGTGCGCTTCCTGGTTAATGTTTACACCACAGTAATCCGAGGAATACCTGAGCTGGTGCTGATTTTGCTGGTCTATTACGGGGTACCCACCCTTATTCAGGACATTTGCCTGGTTTTCGGTTATAATGTCCTTATTTCTTTGGATCCTTTTGTTTCAGGAATAGCCACTATTGGCTTTATTTACGGCGCATTTTCCACCGAGGTCTTTCGGGGGGCTTACCTTGCCGTGCCCAAAGGACAGATTGAGGCGGCTCGGGCCTGTGGCATGCCCCGGGCCCTGACCTTTAGACGGATCACCTTGCCCCAGATGATGCGTTTTGCCCTGCCCGGACTGAGTAATGTTTGGATGGTGCTGATCAAGGCCACAGCCCTGATCTCAGTGATCCAGCTCCCGGAACTAATGCGCAACGCAGATATTGCAGCCAGGGCCACCCGCAAGCCTTTTACCTTTTTTTTTGCGGCCTCCCTGATTTATCTCTTGATTACTATTGGCTCCAACATCGTTCAGCAATGGGCTGAAAAGAGAGCCAGCCGAGGTTTGAGGGGTAATCTGGGATGAGTTTGCAAATCATTGTGGACAGCCTGCCAAGGCTGATGGCAGGTACCTGGACCACGGTACAGATCACCGGGCTTAGCGTGCTTATTGGCTTTTGTCTGGCAATTCCACTTTCAATGATGCGGGTTTCCAGCCTGCGTCTTCTTTGGATGCCTGTCTATGCCTTTATTTTTTATTTCAGGGGCACTCCACTTTTGGTACAGATTTTTCTGATTTACTACGGTAGTGGTCAGTTCCAACACTTTCTAGATAGTATAGGCCTCTGGGGTTTGTTTCAGAGCGCCTGGTTCTGCGCTGTGTTGTCTTTGACACTTAATACCGCTGCTTACTCTGCTGAGATTTTTCGCGGGGGAATTCAGGGGGTGCCCCACGGAGAGATAGAAGCCGCCCGAGCCTGTGGAATGTCCGGTTTATTGCTTTATCGCAGAATAATCCTGCCCAAAGCCTTGCGCATTTCCTGGTCAGCTTATACCAATGAAGTCATCTTCCTTTTGCAGGCCTCATCCTTGGTGTCCATTATTACAGTCATGGATTTAACCGGAATAGCCAGGGAGATAGCCGCACGCAGCTTTGCATTTTATGAGCTCTTCATTACTGCTGCGTTACTCTATCTGATCCTGGTCTACGGGGTCTTGTTCATCTTTAGACGCATTGAAAACCGCATCACTGCTCATCTGGATCTGGATGCATCCTGAGGCCATGCCGGACAGTACTCATATCAAAGGGGATTTGCTGCTTTTGCTTACAGCCTTGATTTGGGGCTCGGCATTTGTGGCCCAGAAGGCGGGAATGGATCATATCGGTCCCTTCATGTACACTGGGGTGCGCTTCGCCCTGGGCGCCCTGGCCCTGACACCCTTGGCTTTGCGCCCGGGCCGGCCTAGACCGCCAACTGTGCTTAAAAAAACCGGCCCTGGGCTGCTTCTGGCTGGACTATTGGCTGGTAGCCTGCTCTTTGGGGGCAGCATACTGCAGCAGGTGGGCATTATCTATACCACGGCAGGCAAGGCCGGCTTTATCACTGGGCTATACGTGATTATTGTGCCCTTGCTGGGGCTTATCTGGGGATTCCGGCCTGGACCGGGCTCCTGCATAGGCGCTGTTCTAGCTGTGACAGGGCTTTATCTATTGACAATCAGGTCCGGTTTCTACTTGGGGCTGGGGGATGGCCTAGTCTTGAGCTGTGCCTTGATGTACGCTTTGCATGTCCTGGCTATAGGCTGGCTGGCTCCGCGCCTGGACGTACTTAAGCTGGCTGTATTGCAGTTTTGGGTCTGTGCCTTGCTTAGTCTGAGTCTTGGCCTTGTTTTGGAGGGCCTTTCATTTAGTGAACTCAGGGCAGCCGCCCTGCCCATTGCTTACGGGGGCCTGCTTTCGGTAGGAGTAGCCTTTACCCTGCAGGTAGTGGCACAACAAAAGGCCCCACCCACCCATGCCGCGATAATTCTTAGCCTGGAGACTGTTTTTGCCGTGTTCTCAGGTATGCTGATCCTGGGCGAATCCCTGGATCCCAGGGGCTGGACCGGCTGCGCTCTTATGTTGACTGGCATGCTGGCCTCACAGCTGGATCCGGCTGCCCCGGATCCAGAGAAAATCGCCTTGGCCAAGAAAAAAGTAAAATCGTAACTGTTCAGTGGTAACTATTCACTGGGTCCGAAGATTCGCCCAACAGGGCGCAAAAAGCCCTGTTGGCCAAATCCACGAACCCTGGCTTTTCTCGCCGGTATATTAGTTTATCCGAACGTATTAGGTGCTAGAATAATTACGGAAAATCTTGCTTTGGCTCAGGCTTAAGATAAAACCGGGTTTAGGCTTAGTCTATACTCCCAGGGCATACAGGGAATATTCCGTCCTGCCGCCCAGGAGCTCATCTATCTGGTCCTGGATCTGCTGTCTTTGTCTGCTCTCCAACCAACGCTGCCAATCATCTGCTGATTGCCAAACACTGATCACCAGGAATTCTTCAGGATCGTTATAATTCTTCAGGGTCTCTCCGGAAATGTACCCGGGCTGTTCCATGGCCATACTGCGCATCTCCCTGAACAGAGGGACCATATCCCTGGCCTTGTCCTGGGGCACTCTTCTTTTGATAAATGCCTTGACCATACATTTTCTCCTTGTACAAAAGTTTGAATTTGAACATAGAATATATGAATATCATATAACATACTGCCCCAGGAAGGATCTGAGGTCAAGGTGGGCTCAATATCCATCTCTTTTTTAAAGAAAAGGGATTTAAAGGGCGTTGCTTGCGTTATTCCCTTGGCTTTGTTGATCTGGTCCGCTGATGGGCTAAAAATCAATTTTTGGTTTTGGCCACTTGTTGTTTCTGTAAGGCTGTTTTTAATTTCTGCATCACATCCTGAATACTGATTAAGTCCATGGCTTCTTTGTTGCGCACCCTTTGTCCCCAGGTTAGTTCTTGGACCTTGCAGCCTAATTCCGAGCGCACTGCATCAGGGTACCGATTGACAACCAAGTGTTGGTACATATAGGGGCCAGTCCTTTCTGGATTGGAAGTAGCATAGAGCCCGATAACAGGAGTGCCCAAAGCATTTGCAATATGCAGCGGTCCAGTGTCTGGAGCAATAACTACCCTGGCCCTGGCCAGTACCGCTGCCAGCTGCTTAAGCCTGGTTTTGCCCACCAGATTTTGTACAGGATGCTTGCTTTGGGAGCAGATAGCCCGGGCATATTCCTTTTCCTGGGCACATGGTCCTCCGGTCAAGACAGGACGCAGCCCAAAATCAGTACAGGCATAATCCAGCACTTGAGCATAGGAGTTTGGGCTCCAGTTTCTAAAGTTGCGGATCCTTGTGCTGGAACAAGGATTTATGACCAGGTAATTCTTCCCCTCTGGCATGTGTTGCTGGGCAAATTCCCGGGCCTGCCGCGGTATTGGCAGGTCCCAGCGCAATATGCTATTCTCTAAACCTAAGGTGTGGGCAAAATCTAAGAAGCTGTCCAAGACATGCTGTTTTGAAACATGCGGAATCTGAGAGTTGGTGAACAGCCACTGCAGATTTCTGGCTCTGTGGGAATCAAAACCAAGACGAACACCGGCCTGGATTGCAAGGCTGTAAAGGCTGGCCCTTAGAGAAGGCTGCATATGCAGCAGAACATCAAAGCTGCGTGCTTTCAATCTTTGTCTTAATTTATATAACCCCTTAATGCCTTGGCTTTTATCTACGATCAGGAGTTCCACTCCATCCAGGCCTTGGAGCAACTCTGCTTCTGTTTGGCCAATGATCCAACTGATAGAGGTTTTTGGCCAATGATGCTGCAGGGTTCGCAACGTGGGTAAGACATGAGTAACATCGCCGATTGCAGACAGCCGCAAAATACAGACACTATCCGGGGCAGAGCTAAGAGGAAGCATGTCCGGATCCATCCTTGTATAGCAGTCCTAGACAACAGAAGAAAAATCCTTTATGACGCAGCACTTTTTTCTGAGCCCCCTGCGCATCTGTTTAAAGCCGAGTACATCTTGGACAAAGGGCTGCTCCAGGCCCGTGCCGCCGGCAGGGGCGAAGTCTGGTTTTTTCAAAGCCAGGGCCTGGATCTTGTTTGGCGCCACTTCCATCGAGGAGGTATAATCAGTAAATTACTTCAGGATCAATACCTGAGATTAGGCATACAAAAGTCAAGGTCCTGGCGGGAATGGAGTCTTCTTTCCCAGCTGTACAACCTAGGGTTGCCAGTACCCAGACCTGTAGCTGCACAGGTGCAAATGGGAACTATCTTTTATTACGCAGATCTGATCACAGAGCAAATTCCCGGAGCCTGCTCCTTGGCAGAAATCCTACAGAGGGATTCTCTGTCAAGAGATGAATGGAGCAGGATCGGAGCAACCATTGCCCTTTTTCATAGACATGGAGTCTGGCACTCAGATCTGAATGCCAATAATATTATTTTTGACTTTAATAGGCGTATCTTTATCCTGGATTTTGATCAGGCCAGAATCTGGCGCTTCAAGTTCAAACAGCGACAGAATCTTGCGCGTTTGTTGCGCTCTTTGCGCAAAATTAAAAGTAAGCACCCTGATTTTGCTTTTTACCCTGCCCTGTGGCCACTGCTTCTGCAAGGCTATTATGAAAGGAGTGCAGATGTCGAGTCTTCAGAATAATAAAAATCAACCTTCAGGCCTTGGATAGTCCAGGTTCTCAGGATCCAGATTGCCTACCATTGCCATATATATATCCTATTCCGGGGATGGCGGCGTAGAGAAGATGGTCAGCAACCTGGCCAGGGGCTTCCTGCAGGCCGGACACAAAGTGGACATGGTCTTGATCAAGGCCAAAGGGTCACATCTAGACAGCATACCTGCAGAGGCCAGGGTTATCAACCTGCAGGCCAAAACAGCCCTTTTGAGCTTACCTGGTCTGGTTAAGTACCTGCAAAAAGAAAAGCCGACAACTCTTTTGGCTGCCAAGGATAGGGCAGGCAGGGCAGCCCTGCTGGCTAGACGGCTCACAGGCAAACCTGAAAGGGTTTTGTTGCGGCTGGGTGTTAATTTAAGCCAGTCTCTGCAGGGCAAGTCAGCCCTGCAAAAAGCCCTGCGCTATTATCCTGCCCGCCGGCTTTACCCTTGGGCGGATAGAATCATTTGTGTCTCCCAAGGTGTGGCAGATGATATAGCCGCCGTCACCGGCCTGCCTGCTTCCAAGTTTCGGGTTATCTTTAATCCGGTACTCAGCCCGGAAATATATGACCTGGCTGCCCAAGAACCTGGAAATCAATGGTTCAATGCTCCAGGGGCCTGCCGCATTGTTGCTGTGGGCAGATTGACCAGGCAAAAGGGCTTTGATGTTCTCCTGCAGGCCTTTGCCAAGCTTTGCAGGCAAAAACCCTGCAGGTTGCTCATTCTAGGAGAAGGCCCCTTGCGGCTGGAGTTGCAAAGACAGGTCCAGGGACTGGGCCTGGAGGGGCAGGTACAACTCCCAGGATTCGAGCCTAATCCCTTTGCCTTCATGGCCAGGGCGGATCTGTTTGTGCTCTCTTCTCGCTACGAGGGCTCCCCCAATGCCCTGAAAGAGGCTCTGGCCCTAGGGACACCTGTTGTGGCTACAGACTGCAAAAGCGGCCCCAGGCAGATTCTGCAGGAGGGGCGCTTTGGCCCTCTGGTTCCTGTGGAAGATGCCCAGAGCCTGGCCAGGGCCATGCAGCAAGTATTGGATTCGCCGCCTGAAAAAAACTGGCTGCAGCAGGCGGTTGCAGGCTATACCCTGGAGGCCAGTTCCCGGGCCTATTTGCAGGAAATGGGCCTGGCAGGCCCGTCGAGAAAAAATTCTCAAGAATATGGGCTGAGAGAGACAGAATGCTGATATCCTACTCCAGGAATTTCTTATTTGTGCATATCGCCAAGACCGGCGGGACCAGTGTCCGGGCAGCCTTGCGTCGCTATCGCTGGGGTGGCTGGCATACTTTGCCCCTGTGGCTGGCCAGCCAGATGAATCAATGGACCAGGCCCAGGCACAAGCTGGGTCTGAAGTTCCCCAGGCACGCCAAGGCCATAGCAGCCAAGGAGATGCTGCCTGAGGAAGTGTTCCAGGGGCTTTTCAAGTTTGTAGTGGTGCGCAACCCTTGGGACCTGCAGGTCAGCTCCTATCATCATATTTTGCGGGAAAAACCGGAAGTCCTGCAAGGAGTGAAATCGTTCCAGGATTTCCTGCGTTTGAAGTTTGATCCAGGAAGAGCATACAACTTCCTGCTGGATATCTCTGCCGAGCTGCAGCATGAATATATTGTGGACCTGCAGGGAGAGGTGATAGTGGATTTCATCGGCCGCTACGAGAGCCTGGAAACAGACTTTCATAAGATCTGCTCGCATATCGGTATTTTTACCCCTAGGCTGCCCCATTTACGCAAGGCCAAGGACCGCAAGGACTACCGCAGCTATTACACTGATAATCTGGCTGAGCTGGTGGCCAGCCATTACCGTCGGGACTTGGAGCTGCTGGGATATAGCTTTGAACAAAACTTGGGCTGGAAAGGTTAAGAAAAAGCTAAATGACAGGGTACAACGCTGCATTGAATACTTCAGTCATTTTGCACATCGGACTGCACAAAACAGGCACGCGCTTCCTGCAGAGGGAGGTCTTTGCCAAGCTGGACCCTGAACAGTTCAACTACAATCCAGAACCTTTATGGCCAGCCCTGCGCCAGGCAGCAAGGCATACCGGAGACCCAGGCCTGACATCCAAAGCTCGAGAGGCTGCATCTGCCTGGAGGAATTCTCAGGACCACAGGACACTTGTCCTGTCCGAGCCTCACATCTCCGGGGATATGTATAGCAGCCATCACAATTATTTGCAGAACCTAGCCTTGATTCAGGAACTATTCCCTGAAGCCCGGATAATCTTTTTTGTGCGCAAGCAGTCTGATTGGCTGCAGTCAGCCTATAGGCAACATTTGGCCAAGGGCAAGCCCGTGCCCATCGAGACCTTTTTGAATTTCTACCAGGGAGCATTCCAGAGGCGCCAGGGCCGGAAGGTTGACGGGGCTCGCAACATGGAGGCCCTGACCCTTCCTTTTCTGGAAATTTACCAGGCCTATGCCAGGGTTTTTGGCTCCAGCCGGGTCTATCTCCTGCGCCAGGAAGACCTGCGTCAGAGTCCAAATGAGGTTAAATCCCTTTTGGCAGACATACTTGGCTTAAAGGCCTTGCCCGTACCACCCAGGGAGCGCAAACATAACCGCAGCTATTCTGCCTTGGCCATCCACCTGTTTTTTCCTGGTGTCTGGCGAAAAGAGCCCTCGGCAAAAACTATTAATTCAAAGGAAAAATCCAGGCCTGGATGGTCAAAGAAGACTCAAGGCACAATTCGCAGACTGCGCCGGGGCTTCATTCAGCATGTCTTTGATCGGCTTATTTATTATGATTGGGATCTGCTGGCCCGCCATGGCATGAGAGAACTAATAGAGGCTCACTACAGCCAAGAGAATAAGGAGCTAATGCATATCGCCCGCAATATTTTGGACAGGCAAGGGTAAACCAGACAAACAGACAGCCTTGCCCAGGGCAAGAAGATAACTGGAAAAGAATTTAGAAGTGTTTATTCGCAACAGGCATCCGGGGTAAAGACCCTGCGCAAAACCGGGACCCTGGCCAGCCAGCTATAGAGTATGGCCTGGGCGCAGCCCACTCCGGGCCGCACGTTGATGGCCCCGGCAGGGCAGTTCAGGGCGCAGGCCCCGCATTCCATACAGGCATTCTGGTCCAGGCAGGCAGCCTTTTTATCCTGCAGGGCAAATACCTGGTGGGGGCAGACGGTGAGGCAAGCGCCGCAGCCTACACACAGCTGGGGGTCATACTGTAATGTGGCCACGTTATCCAAATGGCGGAATCCTTCCATGTAAATTCCCTGTTGGTGATATTAGCCAAATGTTATGCAGTTTTTGGTTTGATTTTGGCTATCTGTTTTTTCTGGCCTCTGTCCTCTGTCTTCTGTTCTATATCCAGGACCAGAGTAGCCAGAGCAAAACCGCCACAAGCAGCAAAGCCCCTTGCAGGGGCATGAAGCGCCGCATCTCCTTGTCCACTCCAGAGAGGGAAGTAAAGGGAGTGGAACCGGTGTAATGCATGGCAAACCAGGAGGCAAAGGCGCTGCAGCCCAGCATTACCGCCAGTCCCTCAGGCGTTGACCTGGCCAGCAGCCAGGAAAGAGGCAGACCAATTGTTGCCCCAGCCAGTAAACCCTTGGCGGCAAAGGCCTTAAACGGGATGCGCGCTAAAAATACTGGCACCAAGAAGATTCCGGTGGCAAACCCTGCCAGCACACTGGCAAAGGCCCCCAGGCCGGCGGCCAATACCCCGGTCAGGCTAAAGCCCCCGGGACCTATGAGGGCCAAAAGCAGGCAGGCCATAAGGGTCCAGAGCAGGAACTTGCGCGCCCCGTAAACTTCCACCAGGGCTACGTTCAAACGCTGAGTTAATGGAAACTGCACTTTGCGCATATCCTGGGCAGCCTGTAGATCGGATTCCAAAAATGCTGGCAGATCCTGGATACGCACCGGCCCAAAGACTCCGGAGAAGCCGCAGAGCTTGCGCAGTTTGTGCGCTGCCACAGCAGGGGCTGCCAGCTGGGGCAGGATCAGAGTCCGGTGGAAAACTACCTGGTCCAGGCCCGTGCTTTTGACCCTGGAGGCCACCTCTTGGGTGCTGAAGCTTTGCTTGCCAGCTGCGCACCAGACATTGATGCCATAGGTCTCCACCACCAGCAGCCAGCAGGAAAGCTTGGCAAGCTCATGGCGCAAGGCATCAAAGGTCAGCTTGAAGTTGCAGGTCACCAGTACAGGGCTGTTTGCATCTGGCTGACCCAGGGCATAAAGCCCCGGAGAGATGCGATAGTTGTCTCTGCCCGGGCCCAGGCGCACCAATGCTGCCTTGAGGTAATCAATCAGAACCCACTTGGGCTTTACCCTGGGCACAGGTCCAGCTGGCGTGAAAATCCAGTCCTGGACAAAATGCCAGGGCTTAAGTCCTGCGCTTTCTCCTGCCGCCTCCGGCGGCAGCTCATTTCTGGGGCCTCAGCAGGGTTCATCCTGAGTAGCAGCAGAGTTCTGGACTGAAAGGTTAAGCCCAGCCGGGCTTATTTCTGCACCTGGACTTTTAGTGCTTTCCTCAGTGCTCTCCTGACAACAGGGCTGCATGGGCAATTTCTGCCAGTTCCTGGCCTGGTTTTGCTGCGCTTCCTGCGCAGGGGGTTTCCAGTTTCAGGCAGCTCCTGCTTTATTAAAATCCTGTTCTTGATGTTCAGCTGGGCTTGACTCCTGCATAGGCTGTATTCTCCTGGGTCTTGCTTTTATCGGGTTTCTGCCCTGTGCTGCTCCTCCTGCCTGGCCTGGAGCAGGGCTTCGGTGGTCTCGTGCCAGGCCAGGACAGCCACCTGGTAGGCTTGTCTGCCCTTGGGGGTCAGGCTGTATATCTTGCGCTGTCTGCCCGAAACTGTTTCTTCCTGGCAGGTCACATATCCTCCCTGGGTAAATTCCTTGAGTACCGGGTAGATGGCTGCCAGGGAAGGGGAGCAGCAGTCCTGGGTTAAATCAGAGATCTGCTTGGCTATGGAGTAGCCGTGCGCAGGCCCGGCATCCAGGACCCTTAAAATGAAAAAACGGGACAGGGCCATCTTGAGCAGGCCATTCCAGTACTTCTCATCCAGGTAGAGATCCTGACGCTCCTGGTCACAGCTAGAACATTTATGCATAAAAGGTTTATATATTAGCTACAAGTTTCTGTCAACAGAGAATAATGAGACATTATGTTGCGAGATAACTTATGTTGCGAGAATGAAGGATAGGGATTGA
>CAZLUR010000043.1:0-19575 GCA_964562725.1 uncultured Desulfohalobiaceae bacterium
CCTTATTCTTTCAGTATGTTATAAACCCACGGTGTCAAGTGTGTGCTATGCTCAGCTCTACTGCCGGGTCAGAACATCCAGGAACCTTCTGGAAAAGCTTATGGCACCCTTGGGGCACATCTCCTGGCAGCAATAGCAGCTGATACATTTGTCCTTATCCAGGCTGGGTATTTGATCCTGGAACTGCATGGCCCCCACAGGGCAATGCTCAGCACACAACCCGCAGCCAGTACAATTTTCCAGGACCAGTCTGGGCTTTCGCTGTGACCACCTGGAAAAGCAACGGTTCATAAGTAGCCCGGCTATGCCGGGCATAAAGGTCTGGGGAAACCTGAAACCCTGCACCGGATCCAGATTGCCCAGGATTTGCAACTGTTGCGGATCCCCTTCTCCCAGCCCCCGGCGCACGGCGATATCCAGATGGGGAATCTCGCCGACCCTGCGGCCCAGCATATAGACAGCCGCACAGTCCAGGGTCACAGCATTCTCTGCTGCCAAAATCCTGCCCAAATGCACAGGCTTGCCGTTAGAGGGCCCGTTGCCCTGCATGGCCTGCACAGCGTCCATAATGTTCAACCCAGGAGGCCGCAGCTGAAATACATCCACCAAGGCCTCGGCAAATTGTCTTGGCTTGGGGCAATTGGCATGGATGCGCAGCTTGTCTGCGCCTACTACATATCCAAAGGTGTTTTTTACTGCCCCGGTGAGCACAGTCAGGCTGTGAGTCTTTAGTTTGGGCAGGTTGATTATTTCATCCACCTCCAGAACTTCCCTGGAAACCGAGAGTTCCTGAAAATATTTACTGCTTAGCTGCACCCGGACTGGATGTTGACCCAGATTTACAAAGCAATCCCCTGCAGCCTCTAACAGGCCGGTTTTGCGAGCCGCTTTTTCTGTCCGGCCATAACCGCCCACTCCGGGATTGTCCCCTACTATTACTTTTGCACCGCGCCTGTGCAAAGCCTGCAACACATAGCGAACCAACAAAGGGTGGGTGGTTACGGCCTTTTCCGGGATATGCGCCGCCAGCATATTGGGCTTGATCAAAACCCGCCTGCCCTGCCAGTCCCGCTCAAAATGCTCAAAGATCTCCTGCACTGCGCTCTGCAAGGAATCGTCATATCCAGCTCGGCCCACATAAACCCGATCCAGGCCGCGGGGTTCTACCTGTTGCACAAAATTTCCTTTGCATTTAACATTTCTGATTTGATGCCCAGCAGCTAGTTAAATTGAGAGTTCAAAGTTCAAGGTTCAACGTTCAAGATTAATGCAATAAATTCAAACCGATAAGGCAAATACGAACTTAGACAGTTAGAGACTTGAATAAAGTCAATAAAAACAGTTAACTAATAAAGAACTTTTGACTGCCCAGCTAGTTAAGCAGGATATTAAATTGATGCTTTGAAGGCAACAATGCTTGTCAGTGCATTATTGTCTTAGGCGCTGATATCTGCATCAGATGCAAGACCCTTTTAATCTTTGGGAGTATGAAAATGACTGACTACGTGCAACTAACCTTTAATGATCAAACCTATAATCTACCCCTTATCCAAGGCAGTGAAGGGGAAATGGCCATTGACATCTCCAACCTGCGCAAGGAGACAGGCTTGGTCACTTATGATCCAGGCTATCCCAATACCGGGAGCTGCCAGAGCAACATCACCTTCATGGATGGGGAACAGGGTATACTCAGATACAGAGGCATCCCCATTGAGCAACTGGCCGAACACTCCACATTCATCGAGACAGCCTATCTGCTCATATACGGGGAGCTGCCCAGCCGCCAGGAGCTGACCAGGTTCTCTGTGCGTTTAAACGACCACTCCTTAGTTCACCGCAATATGCTGCAATTCTTTGACAACTTTCCCAGCCGTACTCACCCCATGGGTATCCTGTCCTCCATGGTCACAGCTATGCGCGGATTCTACCCAGAATTGACAGATCAGTCCAACGAAGAGGAGTTTAATGTAAATTTTGCCCGGATCATTTCCAAGATCCGCACCATGGCCGCCATATCCTACAAGCTCTCCCGGGGACATGAGGTCATATACCCCCGGCCTGATCTGACCTATGTGCCCAACTTTTTGAACATGATGTTTGACTCCCCAGTGCGTCCCTATCGCATCGATCCGGATATCGTACGTGCCCTGGAAACCTTCTGGATTTTGCATGCAGACCATGAACAAAACTGTTCCACTGCAGCAGTCAGGCTGGTGGGCAGCGCCCGGGTCAACATTTATGCCGCCCTTTCCGCAGGCATAAGCGCCCTATGGGGGCCCTTGCACGGCGGAGCCAATCAGGCTGTGGTGGAAATGTTGGAACAGATCCAGGAGCAGGGCGGCGACCCCGGACCATTTATCCAGCGCGCCAAGGATAAAAATGATCCTTTCCGGTTGTTCGGCTTTGGGCACCGTGTATACAAGTCATACGATCCCAGGAACCGGATCATGAAAAAAGTCTGCCACAGACTGCTGAACAAGCTCAATCTGGACGATGACTTGCTGGAAATAGCCATGGACCTGGAAGAAAAAGCCCTGAACGATCCTTTTTTTATAGACCACAACCTCTATCCCAATGTAGATTTTTACAGCGGCATTGTACTCAGGGCCATTGGCATCCCGGTGAACATGTTTACGGTCATGTTCGCTATAGGTCGGCTCCCGGGCTGGGTCAGCCAGTGGAAAGAAAGCATAGATGACCCCCAGTGGAGGCTGCATCGGCCCCGGCAGATCTACAACGGCCCCAGAAAGCGAAACTACGTGCATATTGATGAACGGGACTAGTGCCGCGTCAATTTCCCATTGTCGCATCTCAGGGACAATCCGCTTTGTTTCTGATTCCCCTCCTTGCCGCCTGTCTTCCAGGCGGGAGGGAGGGGTTAGGGCAGGGTTCATAATGTGCGATACTCGAGATGTGTCAAGTCACTAGCATCCTGTCTTGCAACCAGTGCCGGAAGAGGTGCGCCAGCGCCTGCAAGCAAAACTGCGCAGCTGCCTGAAGCAAAACCATTAATGCCTGACTTGTTTTTTTACCCAGCCGGTGCTAATAACAGCTGATGTTAAACACCCAACTTAGGAGGAGTCCCATGAAAAGATTGTTGACTGCCTTACTCATTTTGTTCTGCACCCTGGCCTTAGCTACTTCCCTGCAGGCCAAGACCCTAAGACTGGCCATGGACGCAGATCCTGTTTCTTTGGACCCCCAAGTGCAGCTTTCCGGCGGCATGCTGCAGTATTCGCACATGGTCTTTGACCCATTGATCCGCTGGACCCAGGACATCCAGTTCGAACCTCGCCTGGCCACTTCCTGGGAGCGCATAGATGAAAACACCATGCGTTTTCACTTGCGCAAAGATGTGACTTTCCATAGCGGCAACAAGTTTACCGCCCAGGATGTGGTCTGGACTGTGGATCGCTTAAAGCGCAGCCAGGACTTCAAAGGCCTGTTCGAGCCCTTTGTGGGGGCCAAGGCAGTGGATGAATACACTGTGGACCTGGTCAGCAAAAAGCCTTATCCATTGGTTTTAAACATGGCAACCTATATCTTCCCCATGGACAGCAAGTTCTATACTGGCACAGACGACCAGGGTCAGCCCAAGGACGCCATTGTCAAGACTGACTATTCCTTTGCCAATACCAATGAGTCCGGGACAGGCAAATACATGGTGACTTCCAGGGAACAAGGGGTAAGGATCGTCTTTGAGGAGTATGAAAATTATTGGGACACCGACTCCCCAGGCAACGTGGACAAGATTATTTTCACCCCTATCAAGAAGGACGCCTCCCGAGTAGCTGCGCTCCTGTCCGGGGATGTAGATTTCATCATGCCGGTGCCGCCCCAGGACTATGATCGCATCAGCCGCTCACAAGGCGTAAAGCTAGTCACCATGCAAGGCAGTCGGATCATTACCTTGCAGCTGAATCAAAACCGGCGTGAAGAGTTCCAAGACCCCAGGGTCAGGCAAGCCATAGTCCACGCCATCAACAATGAAGGCATTGCAGAAAAACTTATGAAAGGCCGGGCCACTGCTGCTGGACAGCAAGCCCCTGAAGGCTTCCTGGGTTATGTACCTGAACTCACACCCAGGTATGATCTGCAAAAAGCAGAGCAGCTCATGCAGGAGGCTGGTTATGCAGACGGTTTCGAGTGCAGCATGATCGCCCCAAACAACCGCTACGTGAACGATGACAAGATTGCCGAAGCCGTGGTCTCCATGCTGGGCAGGATCAATATCAAGGTCAATCTGAAGACCATGCCCAAAGCCCAGTACTGGGATCAATTTGACGATCAAGTAGCGGATATCCAGATGATCGGCTGGCATCCAGACACTGAAGATTCTGCCAACTATACCGAATTCTTGCTCATGTGCCCGGATAAGGAAACCGGGTACGGGCAATACAACAGCGGCAATTACTGCAATCCAGAAGTGGATGAACTGATCATAGCCTGTCAGAGCGAAACAGACCGGGAAAAAAGAGCTGAAATGCTCAAAAAAGTGGAGCGTATTTTATACGAAGATGCAGCTTTCGTGCCTTTTCACTGGCAGCATCTCTCCTGGGCCGGTCAGGAGAATGTGGATATCAAACCCATTGTCAATGTCATGAACTTCCCCTATTTCGGGGATCTGGTTGTGCACTAGTCCTGTCAGCTATGGGGCAGGCCCGTCTTTAATGCATTGGGCCTGCCCTTTGTTATTCATTAACCCAAAACAATCAACGCCCCAAACACATGATAGCTTTTATCTTGCGCAGGATCATGCAGGCCCTGTTAGTCATGCTGGCCATCAGCGTGATCGGGTTTGCAATCAAGCACAATGTGGGCGATCCTGTACGCCAGATAACCGGAGTCTCGGTCTCGGAAGCAGAAAGGGAAAAATTCCGGGATGAATTGGGTCTAAACGATCCCTGGCCAGTGCAATACGCAGCATTTTTAAAAAACGCCCTGCACGGGGATCTTGGCTATTCTTATTTCTACAAAAAACCAGCCACCGAAGTGATTCTAAACAAGGCCCCTGCCACTCTGGAACTGGTCTTGGCCAGCGCCCTGATAATCATCAGCCTATCTGTACCCTTAGGTATTTACGCGGCCATCTATCCCAGCCGGCTTTTCTCGCGCTTGATCATGGGCGGCAGCATTGTCGGAGTCTCCATTCCGGTCTTTTTGACTGCGATCATGCTCATCTACCTGTTTGCTGTTCATCTGGGCTGGCTGCCCTCTTATGGCCGCGGGGCCACCGTGGATATCTGGGGCTGGAAAACCGGCTTTTTGACTTTGGATGGATTGAAGCACCTTATTCTGCCCAGCGTGTCCTTGTCTTCAATCATGCTGCCTTTATTCATCCGCCTGATCCGCTCCGAAATGATGGAGGTCCTGGAGTCGGAATATATACATTTTGCCTGTGCCAAAGGCCTGAAGAGAACCAGGATCTGGTTTTTACATGCCTTTAAAAACACCCTGCTTCCGGTGATTACCGTGGGCGGTGTGCAATTGGGCATCACTATAGCTTTTACCATCCTTACAGAAACAGTTTTCCAGTGGCAGGGCCTGGGTTTTTTGTTTATGGAAGCGGTGGAGCGCTCTGATACTTCTTTGCTGGTGGCCTATCTAATTTTTGTTGGCCTGATCATGGTCGTGGTGAACACAGTGGTGGATATCATTTACGGCATAGTCAACCCCACAGTCCGCATTACAGCAAGCCAATGAAAAACACCTGGAACCGTTTTCGCAACTCTTATCTCTGGTATAGCTTCAAGCGGGACAAAATCGCCATCGCCAGCCTGGCCCTGTTTGTCTTCTTCTTTGTCTGCGCTTTTTCAGCTCCGCTTATTTCGCCCCATGACCCTTATGACCCTCATCACATCGACATCATGATGGCGGAGACTCCTCCGGTCTGGATGGAAGGCGGATCAGAGACTTATCTGCTGGGCACGGACGCCCAGGGCAGAGACCTGCTCTCCACCATAATCTATGGCATGCGCATCTCCATTACCATCGGCCTGGCTGCAGTAGCCCTGCAGGCCTTACTGGGCATCATCATCGGCTTGATCTCAGGCTATACCGGAGGCAGGCTGGATTCCTTTTTCATGCGTTTGGCTGATGTGCAGCTTTCATTTTCCTACCTCATGGTGGCCATCTTCATCAGCGCAATACTTCAGGCCGCAGTTGGCGTGGGCAGATTCGGACAGATCGCGGTGCCATTTTTGATTATTGTCATCGGTCTTTCCCAATGGCCCCAGTACGCTCGAACAGTGCGGGCCTCGGTACTGGCGGAAAAGAAAAAGGAATATGTGGAAGCTGCTCGAGTGGCTGGATTCAACTCCAGCCGCATCATGTGGCTGCACATCCTGCCCAATTGCATGTCCCCAATTCTGGTTTTGTCTACGATCCAAGTGGCTAATGCAGTTATGAGCGAGGCCGCCCTGTCCTTTTTGGGGCTGGGCATGCCTGTTACCAGGCCTTCTTTGGGTTCGTTGATCAACTCTGGATTCGAACATATATTCAGCGGCTCCTGGTGGATAACAGCCTTTCCAGGCCTGCTTTTGGTGGTTCTAGTCTTGGCGGTTAATCTGCTGGGGGATTTCCTGCGGGATGTCCTGAACCCCAAGCTGTACAAGGCTTGATATGTCCAGACTGCTTAATGTCTCCAACCTAACAGTCAATTTTGCCTTACGTGGTGGGGATCTTTGTGCTTTGAACCAGGTCGGCTTTGGCCTGAACCAAGGCCAAAGATTGGGCCTGGTAGGCGAAAGCGGCGCCGGAAAATCCGTAGCCGGCTTCTCCATCCTGAATCTGATCAAAAAGCCCGGCTATATCGCTTCCGGTAATATTTGGCTCCGGAGCAAAGAAATCAGCTCTCTGTCCCAGAACGAAATGCGTAAAATCCGGGGGAACCGTATCAGCATGGTCTTCCAGGACCCTATGATGACTTTGAATCCTGTATTGACCATAGGCACCCAGATGCTGGAGACCATCCAAGCCCATCAGAACATCAGCGAAAAACAGGCCCAGGAAGTCATCTTGGACAAGCTGCGTCAAGTGTATATCCCTTCCCCTGAGAGGCGCCTGGAGCAATATCCCCACGAATTCTCTGGGGGCATGCGCCAGAGGATCATCATTGCCATCGCCCTTTTGAACAATCCTGAGCTGATCATTGCAGATGAACCTACCACCGCCCTGGATGTAACCATCCAGGCTGAAATCATGGATCTCTTTCTGGAGCTTTGCAGTCAGCACAATATGGGCCTGATCCTAATCACCCATGATCTGGCCGTGGTTGCGGAAATAACTCAGAATATCGCGGTCATGTATGCAGGTCAGGTAGTGGAACAAGGCAAAACAGAAGACATTGTGCACAATCCCCAACATCCTTACACCCGCGGACTCATTGCAGCCTTGCCCCAAGGCCAGCATATCAGGGGTGCCAAGCTGAACCAGATCCCGGGCACCATGCCCACTTTGACCAGCATCCCCCCGGGTTGCTCTTTTCATCCTCGCTGCGACATGGTCCGGGATATCTGCCGTACTCAAAGCCCTAAGTTAGTCAAGAGCCAAAACCCCCAAGCCTGGGTGGCTTGTCATCTATACCATGCAAGCTAAGAACGATATGGAACCCATAAGCCCAGACATGCAAACCAATGCCCCTGAATCAACAGCGGCTAATGATACCCCCTTACTGCAGGTGCACAACCTGCACAAAATCTTTGATATCTCCGGCGGCCTACTGGAACAGCTGACCTGGAAGAACAACCGCCTGCAGCGCAGTAAGACCCTAGTCAAGGCCCTGAACGGAGTCAGCTTTCAAATCTACAGTGGGGAAACCCTGAGCGTGGTGGGCGAAAGCGGGTGCGGCAAGTCCACCCTGGGCCGCACCGTGATCGGTCTACATCAGCCCAACAGCGGACAGGTTCACTATCATGGCCAGCGCATAGATCAGTTCTCTGCCAAACAGATGCTGCCTTACAGACGCAAGATGCAAATGGTCTTTCAGGACCCTTACGCTTCCCTAAATCCCCGCAAAAGAGTATCCAAGATCCTGGAGGAACCTTTACGCTTCCACAATCCTGGCTGTGCTCAGAGCGAGTATCAGCAACGGGTGGCAACTGTCCTTGAGCAGGTAGGCGGGGACATACAATGGCTGAGCCGTATGCCCCATGAATTCTCCGGAGGCCAAAGACAAAGGATCAGCATCGCCCGGGCCCTGGTGGTTGAGCCGGAGTTTATCGTGGCTGACGAGCCCATCTCAGCCCTGGATGTCTCCATCCAGGCCCAGATCCTGAACCTCATGCTGGAGGCCCAGGAAGAAAGAGGACTGACCTATCTGTTCATTGCCCATGACCTGTCTGTGGTTGAGCATATCAGCACCAGAGTGGCGGTTATGTACCTGGGCACATTATGTGAAATGGCAGATACTGAAGCCCTATTCTCCAATCCCAGGCACCCCTACACCCAGGCATTGCTCAGCGCCATCCCCAGGATTCAGCGTGCCCAGAAAAGCGGGCATATCAAGCTGGAAGGCGAAGTACCTACACCCATCAACCTGCCCCCAGGCTGCGTATTTCACAGGCGTTGCAGGCATTGCCGGGATATCTGCCGCAGCACTAATCCAGAACTGTACCAGGAATCTGAAGATCGGCTACTGGCCTGCCACGGAGTACAGCAGGGCTGGATCAGGGCTTGAGGTTATGCCTTGGGCCTTAAACAGTTAGCTTTACAGACCTCGGGTTTGCCTTCTCTTTCCAAACCTACCCTGCATTTCAGGTTGACTCAAGCTTCTGAAAATTTTTTGAAACCTTTTGCTTCAATCCGGATCTTTTATATTATAAGAGCGTTAAGGTGGCTTCCCTGTTCAGGGTTAACTGCAATGAACCAAAAAAAAAGGTATAAGCCATGCCAGATAATATCTCCCGCAGAAACTTCTTCAAGGCCGGGTTTGTGGCTACAGGAGCGTTGACCGCTTCCAGGCTGCCTTTACCCCAAGCAGTACAGGCCGCACCTGCAGATGAGCTTGCCACTTGGCTGGACATCAGTAAATGCATAGGTTGCGAGGCCTGCGTGGATGCCTGTAAGTCTACCAACTCTGACAAGTTCCCAAAGCCAAAGAAACCCTTTCCCAAAATGTATCCAGACCGGGTGCCTGTCTCAGACTGGAGCGACAAAAAAGAAGTCAGGAATCGCTTGACCCCATACAACTGGCTCTATATCCAGCAGGCCACAGTAAAAATCAATGGCCAACAAGAGACTTTGTTTATTCCCAGGCGCTGCCTGCACTGCCAGAACCCGCCCTGTGCAAACCTCTGTCCCTGGGGCGCAGCGCGCAAGCTGCAAAACGGGATCACTCAGATCCACCCGGACATCTGCCTGGGCGGTTCCAAGTGCAACGTGGTCTGCCCTTGGCATATCCCTCAACGCCAAACCGGAGTGGGACTGTACTTAAAACTCCTGCCCAGCCTGGCCGGCAATGGAGTCATGTTCAAGTGCGACCGCTGCCTGGAAAAGGTGGCCCAGGGTGAACTGCCCGCTTGCATCGAAGTCTGTCCCATGCAGCTACAGAAAATAGGTCCCAGACAGGCTATCCTGGAAGAAGCCAGGGCCAGGGCCCAAGAGATAGGCGGATATATCTACGGTGAGCAGGAAAACGGCGGCACCAACACTTTCTATGTCTCGCCTGTGCCTTTTGAGGAGCTGAACCAAGCAGTGGCCCAAGGCCCCGGCCAGCCTCACCTAAAGCCAGTACAGAACTCCATGGCCCAAGCCGAGAATCTGGGCCGGGCCATGCTGCTGGCGCCCGTGGTCGGAGTGGTTGCGGCAGTCCTGCGTTTCTGGGGCTCATTTGGGCCTGGCCAGCAAAAACAGGAGGAAAAATCATGAGCAGCAATCAATCCATACTGCCCGGCAAGGGGCTGCGTGTTTTCTTTGTAGTCTTATTCGCAGTGCTGGCCTTGACCGGAATAGGCCAGATGCCCATATTTACACGGTATTATATTGCAGAGGTTCCTGGCTTGGGTTGGTCCGGAGATTTTTACCTGACCCATACCATCCATTATTTGGGGGCGACTCTGCTCTTGGCTCTGGTTGCTTATCTGGCAGCGCATTACCTGCTGACCCTGCGCAGGGCTTACAGACTGAGCAACCCTGGCCTGGTGCGGACCATTTTGCTGGCCGGTCTGATCATGACCGGAGTCATGCGTGTATTCAAAAATCTGCCCCAGGTGACCTTTTCTCCGTCCATGACCATGTTCATAGACATCAGCCATTTGGTGTTTATGATATTGTTTTTGCTGGCGGCAGCCGGGTTCAGGCTGACCAGACAGGGCTGGCTGAATCCAAGGGTCTGAACTGCAGCAGACGAGCAGACTAGCGCCTAGTCACATATTAATTAATCTTCGCTTGTCAGGTATTGGGCAGTCAAAGGTTCTTTAGTAATAAAGTGTTTTTATTAACTATATTCAAGTCTCTAGTTGTCTGAGTTCGTATTTGTCTTATCAGTTTGAATTTATTGCCCTAACCTTGAACGTGGAACCCTCAAGTCAGATAGAGCCCACTCGTTTCTGATTCCCCTCCCTGCTGCCGCTTTGGACAGTAGGGAGGGGCCAGGGGAGGGTTCTAATCTTTTAGATTTGAGGCAATACAGGACACTAGAACCAGTGGCGGATGCCCAAGGTGTTCGCATTATAACCTTCACTCATGTTTCCCATGGTACCATTGGCCCCGGAGCGGTGATGAAGCCTGTACACCAATTCCCAGGTTGTAGTCCTGGAAAGTGCCAGGGCAAACTCCGGACCCAGGTAGAATAATAAACTGGCATCCCTATCTGCAGCGTTCTCCCGCTCTCTTTCGGTACCCATGGTTTCTTCTACCAAGCTTAATCCAGCGGACAGCCCCAGCGTAATGCACAGCTTGTCATCCCATGCACAAAGTCTGCTGTGACGAATGGACAGGGCCCCCCAAGTCTCAATAGACTCATCTTGGCCAAAACGGCTGGCCAAACCCAGCTCCAAGCCAACCTCAACCCCCCAGCCAAAACTGACAATCTCCCGGCTATAGTCAAATGCCAAGAGGTAATTATTTTCATAGTCTGCAGTAAATGGATTTGCGCTGTCTCCTATACTGTTTTTTGTAAACTGCCCTGCAAAAACATGGATGCTGTTCTTAGGACTCTCTGCTGGTGACTCTGCATAGACCTGGCTATGCTGGCCAAAAAAAATAATTAGGCAACACAACCCAAAAAAATTTTCACTGCTAGGCCTCCCAGCACTGTCAAAAAAGTTAACTGCTTACTGCAACAGCTCAGCATATTCCGGCACAACATCCAGGGTAAAAAGCCGCATGCCCTCCAGGGTCTTATCATGGATCAAGAGCATACAGAGGACCTCCAAGGGCAAAGTGGCAATATGGGCCCCAGCCAGGGCTGCTTCCCTGGCCTGTCTAGGGTTGCGCAGGCTGGCGGCCAAGACCTCGGTCTGCAGACCATGTAAATCAAAAATCTCCACGCACCTGCCCACCAGATCGATCCCGGAGACAATACCGGCATCACTGGGAATCTGAGCAGAGTGCAGCCCTCGTGCAGGAAAATAGTCTGTCTTCGCAAAGGGCAGCTTGTTTTCCTGGCGCAGGAAGTCATCCACCCTGCCGACAAAAGGGCTGACCATTGCTGCTCCTGCTTTGGCTGCCAACAAGGCCTGTTCCGGGGTGAAGACCAGGGTGCAATTTACTGGTATGCCCTCCTCTGCCAAAACCTTGATTGCTCGCAGGCCATCAAAGTGATTCTCTTCCTCCAAGTCTTGAGCCGGATCTACAGGCACCTTTATAACTACATTCCCTGCCACAGGGTTGAATTCCTGGTACAAAAAACGGCCCTGGCGCAAGATGGACTCATAGTCCAGCCCAATGACTTCCAGGCTAACCTGGGCCTCTCCAGCCTCCTGGAGCAGTCTTTGGATATAGCTCTGTATATCCACCTGCTCTCCTTTGGCCTTTCGCTTTTGTACTGCTTTCTTGATCAGGCTTGGATTGGTGGTAACACCATCCAGAACCCCATAGGACCTGGCCTGGGCTAGCTCATCAAAGTCCGCACTATCCAGAAAAATCTTCATGGTCTTCTCCTTGAATTGATTTAAGTCTGCTCATATATGCGGCCTGCGCCCAAACCGCAACAATCCATGACTCCGCCCAGTTTTCTTTCCAGCAGCCTGCTGCAGAGCCTATAATTGACCAGACAGGTGACTTTTTTGATTTCACTGCCAGCAGAGCCATTACCACTATCTTGAATTGATATCAATGCAAATGCCTATCTCTATTCACTGGCTTAGGCCTTGCAAGCTACTTGCCTGGCCCTTTTTAAGGCCCGAGCCATCCCCCTCTACTTATGATAGCAAAAGCCATTACTGCAGCCCTAAGTGTCCAGACCATTGACCAGCGGTCATGGTCTGGCATATTTTAAGCAAAACAAGGCCAGGGCATTCCAGTCTAAAGCCTTTCATCTCCGGCAAACACTGCTAAGGAAGCTGAGGCTCAAATACCAGGAGAGAATCATGACTGAGGTCAAAGTCAAAAAAAGCATTGCTGAAATCAACCACAAGATTCGCCAGGGCAAAGCCGTGGTGGTCACTGCCGAGGAAATGGTGGACATTGTAGCAAAATCCAACCCCAAGGAGGCCTATAAAAAGGTGGATGTGGTTACTACAGGCACCTTCGGCACCATGTGCTCTTCCGGGGCCTTTATCAACTTTGGACATACCAGGCCTAAGATCAAAGCCACCCAGGTCTGGTTCAACGAGGTCCAGGCCTACGGCGGAATCGCTGCAGTGGACTGTTACCTGGGTGCGGCCCAGGTCAGGGACGAAGACCCGTTAAACAAGGTTCATCCCGGCAGATTTGCCTATGGCGGGGGCCATGTCATAGAAGATCTTATAGCAGGCAGGAAGGTGCATTTCCGGGCCCGGGGCTACGGCACTGACTGCTATCCCCTGCAGAATTATGAGCAGGACCTGACTATCCAGGACCTGCGCAATGCATTTTTGTACAACCCGCGCAATGCCTATCAGAACTATAATGTGGCCACCAACCTCTCAGAGCGCACAATCTATACTTACATGGGCATCTTGCGGCCACACATGGGCAATGTAAATTTCTCCACTGCTGGACAGCTAAGTCCCCTGCTCAACGATCCCTTTTACTGGACTATTGGCGTGGGCACAAAAATATTTTTGGGCGGGGCGGTGGGAGCAGTAACCTGGCAGGGCACTCAGCACGATCCAGAAAGCCTGCGCACAAAAACAGGCCAGGTCCGGGCCGGAGCAGGCACATTGTCTGTAACCGGGAACATGAAACAAATGTCAGCAGAGTACATACGTGGGGCCTCTTTAATAGGCTATGGCTGTTCCCTGATGGTGGGCCTGGGCATCCCCATCCCCATCATCAACGAGGACATGGCCTATTTCACCGGTCTGGGCAACAAGGATATTTATTATCAAATCATAGACTATGGTATTGATTATCCCCAAGGCATTAGCCGCTCCTTAGGCCAGGTCAGCTACCAGGAGCTCATGTCCGGCGAGGTCCAGCTCCAAGGCAAGACTGTGCCCAGCGCACCCTTGGCCAGCTACTATATGGCGGCCAAAATAGCCCGGGAATTAAAAGCCTGGATCCTGGAGCAGGGCTTTACCTTGGGTGCACCTCAGATCCAATTGCCCACTGTGGCGTTGGACAGGACGAAATACCCAGGCCCGCCTGGCTCAGAGTGATGTTCAATGTATGAACCCAGATTCTACCGGGACTTCAGCAACAACCGCAGGTGGATTACTTACCGCGTCTGTCTGGAAAGTACGGATCTTTATATTCGCAGCCAGGAAAACCAGGCCTTCCAAGCCCAGCAATTGATCCGTGAATTGCGGGGCATAATCCTGGCCCATATCCAGCAGCAGCCCGAATTTTTGAGCTCCCTGGCGCCGGTTAAGCAGTTGCCGGGAGCAGCACCGATCATAGCCAGCATGCAGCAGGCAGCGCGCATTGCTGGTGTGGGACCTATGGCTGCCGTGGCCGGAGCAATCTCCCAGGCTGTGGCCCTGGAGCTGAGTTCCAATTCCAGGGAAGTCATTGTGGAAAACGGCGGGGATAATTATCTCATTTTAGAACAGCCTGCGGTAAACACCATATATGCTGGGCAGTCCAGGCTTTCCGGGCAGATAGGGCTCAAGATCCAACCTGGGCAGACTCCGCTGGCGGTCTGCACCTCCTCTGGGACTGTTGGCCATTCTCAGAGTTTGGGCCAGGCAGACGCAGCCACCGTGCTCAGCCAGGAGGCCTGCCTGGCTGACGCCGCTGCCACAGCTACAGCCAACCTGGTGCAATCTGAGACTGATCTGGAGCCCGCCCTGGACTTTGCCCTGAACCTGCCCGGGGTCCTGGGCGCGCTCATCATTTTCAAGGATACGCTGGCTGCCCGCGGGGACTTGGAACTGGTTTAAAAAAACGGAGCACAAGCACATGAGCAATGCACAAGAAAGCAGAAACGTCCTTTTGATCTTCAACAAGGACATCATGTACAAGCCCATTATCTACCATACCACCCAAAACTATAACATCTCCTTCAATGTCCTGGAGGCCAAAATCCTGCCCAAACAGGAAGGCAGACTGGTCCTGCAGCTGGAAGGTCCCAGCCAGGAGTTGAGAGACGCCCTGGAATATATGCAGGAGCAGCAAGTCCAGGTCCAGGTCTTGTCAGAGCGCATCCGCAGGGACAGTGAAAGCTGTGTGCACTGCGGGGCCTGCACCAGCGTATGCAAGACTGATGCCCTCTATCTGGACCGGCAGAGTATGGAGGTCCTGTTCAAGCCGGAAAACTGTGTGGTCTGCGGCCAGTGTCAGCTAGCCTGCCCCATGCAGGCCATCAGCATGGCCTCTATTGACATGGATACTGCACCTTGATGCATTTTTCTTTCTTTGCCTTGACACAAATCTTTTGCCCGGGATACTTAGGACTGTGAAAAACCCTATCCAGGAACCGGATATTTGGAATCCAAGATAGAGTTACGACACAGGGCTCTATAACCAAGACTTGCCATAAAAAAACAGACCCAAGCAACCTGCAACCCTTAAGGAGGGTGTATGCTGCAGTCCAAAGTGAACGGCTGGACCGTGACCATGGCCGGCCTGGGCATTAACCTTGCCTTGGGCATCCTGTACACCTGGAGTGTATTTAGGCTGTATATCGAAGACTCCATCCAAAGCGCTGACGGCAGATTCAACTGGGACCCTGCAGCCCTGAACGATCCTTACGCTGTGTGTTGCCTGGTGTTTGCCTTTACCATGGTATTTGCCGGGCGGGTCCAGGACATGCTAAGCCCCAGGATCACTGCCCTGATCGGCGGTATTCTGGCTGGACTGGGCTTGATCGCCATTTCCCAGTCCAACGAATTATGGACCTGGATCATGGGCTTTGGAGTGCTGACCGGGATGGGTATCGGTTTCGGCTATGCCTCTGCCACACCTCCGGCCATCAAGTGGTTTCCTGCTTACAGGACCGGACTCATCGCCGGGCTGGTAGTGGCCGGGTTTGGCCTGGCTTCAGTATATATCGCCCCCCTAGCCACCTTTTTGATCAGAAGCTTTGGCCTGAGCAACGCCATGCTCATCTTCGGCATAGGCTTTCTGTTCGTGGTCAGCGTTTTGTCCCTATTCTTGATCAACCCTCCCCATGATCATGTACCGCAGGATACAAGAAGCGCTGAGGCCAGGGCCAAAGACGTACAATCAATTGAATTTAGCCCGGTTCAAACCCTGATGACCGGAGCTTTTTACAAGCTCTGGTTTATCTATTTTGTAGGTGCAGGCGTAGGTTTGATGATTATTGGCGGGGTGGCGGGCATGGCCAAGTCCAGCCTGGGGGAACTTTCCTGGCTGGTGGTGGCCCTGATGGCTGTAGGCAACGCTGCAGGCCGCATAGTAGCCGGATTTGTCTCGGACAAAATTGGACGGACCTTGAGCATGTTGATCATGTTCAGCTTTCAGGCCCTGGTCATCTTCTCCTTGATCTTCATTCCGGAGCACCTGGCTCTACCTTTGGTCATTGCTGCTACTCTAATCGGATTCAACTATGGTACCAACCTCTCTTTATTCCCGGCAGCCACCAAGGACTATTTTGGCTTAAAAAATTTCGGGGTCAACTATGGCCTGCTTTTCACCGCCTGGGGTGTAGGCGGATTAGTCCTGCCCAGGATCTCCCAGACCATTGTGGCAGCCACCGGAACCATGCAGGCTGCTTATCTCCTGGCTATTGCCCTGCTGATACTGAGCGCGGCCCTGACCATGCTCACCAGGGCGCCCACAAGTTTGCCTTTGCCTTCCAGGATCAGACAAAGCATGGAGCTGGGCCATTTCGCCTATAATCCCTTATTTATGCCCTCCCCACAGGCCCAGCAGGCCCAAATAGCCATGCTGGTGGGTTCCGGCACCACCAAGGATCGTAGGTCCCCTTTCCCGGACTCTTCCATGACCTACAGTCCGTTTTTCTTCAGACCGGAACCCAAAAAGCAGGAACAAGATCCGGAAGAAAAAAAAGATCAGGAAACCTGATTGCAATAAACTTGACTGGGGCCGGATTCTTTGAATTATCTTTTTAAACTAGCAAGAAACTGCTTTAAGGGGCCGGTAAACAATTGCATGAAGAATGAAAACCCGGGTTAAAACAAGCTTTTATTCTTGCCAGTTCTCAATTTGTACTGGCAGGTTGGACAAAAATTGTCATTGTGTTTACTAAATTTGCTTATGGACTTGAGAGTTCAAAGTTCAAGGTTCAACGTTCAAGGTTAAGGCAATAAATTCAAACTGATAAGGCAAATACGAACTCAGACGGTTAGAGACTTGAATACAGTCAATAAAAACAGTCTATTACTAAAGAATTTTTGACTGCACAGTTATGGAGAAAAAAAATGATTTCAAAAAATATTGCAGCCCTACTCATTTTGCTGGCCCTTTTTCTCTGCCCGGTTCTTACCCAGGCTTCCAGCCAGAACCAGGCCTCGCCCCACAAAGCAGTGCTTTTCCCTGACTCTGCCCGAATCTGGCAGCAAATAAGACTTCCCTTACTCTCTTCTGGCCAGGATGCCCATGTACAGTTTTATCTGCCAGCCCAGGCCAGACCTGAGACCTTGAATATCAGCCTTGATCAGGCAGAGCAGCTTGCCATCCAGGATGTGCAATGGGCAAAGGCTGAGCCCCGGGAAACAAAGCGTATCCAGGAACTGCAGACTGAACTCCAGGGCCTCAAGAATGATCAGCAGGCTGGAAAAGCAGAGTCCAAAGCCCTGGCTGCACGCATATCCTTCTGGGAAGAACAGGCTGCTTTCCAGGACAAGGATTTGCAGGAACTGGACCAGCTTTCAGCCAGCATCTTCCGTAATTTACAACAGGGCTATTCCAGGCAGGCTAGTTTGGAGCAGGATATCCAGGATCTGCAGAAAAAGATACAAGAAATGGAAAAGCGGCTGCAGGAGATGACCGGCACTGAACAGGCCTCATGGGAGGTCACTGTCTCTTTGGATGGCTCTGGAACAGCCCAGAAGATATTGGTACGTTATGATTTTATACTTACAGACTGCGGCTGGGAGCCCATATACAGGATAGAGGCCAAACCCAAACAAGAGGAGCTGCTCTTTGACTGGCAAGCCAGGGCCTGGCAGAGCAGCGGCCAGGACTGGCAAAACACCCAACTCAGCCTGGCCACCATGCAAACCCCTCGCAGCCTGGATCCGCCAAAGATCCCAGACTGGATAGTGCGGCCAATTAAAGAAGTGGTCCGGCCCATGGCCAGAGAGGACAAAATGCTGGCCCTGGAAGCAGCAACTCCGCGCACTGCCCCTGAATTGGAGCGCAAAGGCACCTATTCCATCTGGCACCTGGGCCAGCGCGATCTGCAGGCTGGAGAAAGACCCAGACTGCAGATCCAGGAAGAGACTTGGCCTGCAGAATTTGTACGCCTGCTAAGGCCCAGCCGGGGCCAGGAAGCCTTTTTGCAGGCTGATCTGCAGCTGGAGCAGGCCCGGGATATCCCCAGGGGAGAAGCAACATTCTTCTGGGACGGTGCCCTTTTGGGCAAGCGTGATTTTACCTTCCAGGGCAGGGAAAAGATCATGCATCTGGGCCCTGACCCCTTTGTAACAGCCGAGCTGATCACCAGGGACAAGAGATCCGGAGCCAGGGGCTGGCTGCGGGGCAAGCAGACATATTACTGGGACTTTATGATCGAAGTCACCAACAGTCATGATTATCCTGTCCAGATCAGATTGGAAGAGCCCAGGCCAAGAATCCGGGATGAGCATATCCAGGCGGAATTCAGTTTCAGGCCTGAACCATCAGAGCAGACAGAATCCCTGTTCATCTGGGAGCTGGAGCTGCAGGCAGAACAGAGCCAGGAGATCGGCATTGAAATCGAAATGCAGGCCCCGGAAGATATGGATATTGATTGGGGCTGGAGGCAGTAGAACAGGCCTGCCGGCAAAGAGGGCTTGCCACCGGCATGGATGGTGATAGATGTCATCATATAGGGCATGCCACCGGCATGGATGGTGGTAGATGTCATCATATAGGGCATGCCACCGGCATGGATGGTGGTAGATGTCTTCATATAGGGCATGCCACCGGCATGCCCCTACGGGAAACCGGATATGCGGGGTGGACAGGCCATAGTGGTGCAAATGACCTGGGTCGTAATGCATATCATCCGTATTGCCTTTGTGTAGGGGCTTGCCGGTGGCAAGCCCTCTTGTTGCCCCGGTGGCATGCCCTCTTAATGCCCCGGTGGCGTGCCACCACTTTGACAAATTTTGGCTAATGCGAGTATAGTACTGATATGATGTGTAATGGATAAAGACCTTTTACACACAAAGCTGGCAGAGACATATTGTTTCCTTGCTGAATTCTGCTTAAAAATTCGATAACGTATTGCCTTTGTTAGTAATCAAGCTAATTTTTTTAAAAACATGGAGTCAAATACCATGAACTTTAAGGAGCTGCAAGCTCAATATATTGTCAATGAATTCGGGGAAAGGATTTCAGTAATTCTGCCTGTTTCTGATTTTGAAGAACTGATGGAAGACCTGCGTGATCTTGCTGCCGTAGCTGAAAGAAGAGAGGAACAGACCATCCCTCATGAACAAGTGATCCCTAAACTCAAAGAAGATAGCCTGCTATAAAATCGTTTGGAAAAGATCTGCGCAAATTGCCCCAGGAGGTTATTGCCGAAATTGTTATGCTTGTTGAAACTCTTGTCCATAATCCTATACCTGTCGGGGCGCGAAAGGTAGCTGGCACGAAACAAGTTTATCGCTTAAGGGCTGGTAATTATCGGATAGTTTACAAACTGCTTAAGCATGCTCTTGTTCTGGAAATTATCAGAGTTGGGCATCGTAAGGATGTTTATCAAAAACTCTCCTGAGAAATAAACCTGAAATGGTACAAAAAGATCCTGTGCTGCAGTTTGTGTTTCATGGTTAACCCGCTTAGTACAGCCATTAACAAAAATTGTCAGTCAAAACTTTTAGCAAAATTTTCTCAGAATTTGGATACCCCTATTTCCGG
>CAZLUR010000044.1:0-19328 GCA_964562725.1 uncultured Desulfohalobiaceae bacterium
CAGGGTCCGGATATGAGCGCCGTCCACATCAGCATCAGTCATAATAATAATCTTATGGTAGCGCAGTTTTGACAGATCCAAGCCATTGTCTCCCAAACCAGCGCCCATGGCTGTGATCAGATGTTGTATTTCCTTATTTTCCAACATCTTATCCAGCCTAGTCTTCTCTACATTTAATATTTTACCCCGCAAGGGTAGAATGGCTTGGCATTTTGGATCCCTGCCCTGTTTGGCGGAACCTCCTGCGGAATCACCTTCCACAATGAATAGTTCGCTCTGCCTGGGATCCTTGCTCTGGCAATCAGCCAGTTTGCCGGGCAGGGCAGAGTCTGACAGGGCGCTTTTTCTGCGCACCAGATCCTTGGCCTTGCGCGCAGCTTCTCTGGCCCTGGCCGCATCAACTACCTTTTCTACTATATCCTTGGCTTCTTTGGGATGCTCTTGCAGGTAAGTGTTGAAATGTTCCCCTACTGCATTAGCCACCTGGGCTGAGAGCTCGCTGTTGCCTAACTTGGTCTTGGTTTGTCCTTCAAACTGTGGATCAGGCAGTTTAACGCTGATTACCGCACTTAACCCCTCTAATACATCATCTCCTGAGAGCTTTTGCTGCAGCTTTTTGGGCAGGTCGGAGTTTTGGATATAGGCATTCAAATTCCTGGTTAAGGCAATTTTAAACCCGGATAAATGAGTGCCCCCTTCCTTGGTCCGGATATTGTTAGCAAAGGAGTAAATATTGCTCTTAAAGCTGGAATGGTATTGTAGAGCAAATTCAATAATGTTATCTTCCACTGCGCTTCGACCATAGATAATATTGTGCACAGGGCTTTCTGATTTATTGATATGTTGGACAAAGGAAATTATTCCTCCTTCTGATTTAAATACCTGCTGTTCTTGGCTCCTGTCGTCATTGAGCTGGATCTCGATCCCGCTGTTCAAATAGGCCAATTCCTCGAAGCGCTTGCTAAGAGTCTGGTAGTTGATTACTAGATCCTCGAAAATCTCCTCATCTGGTCTGAAATGGATGGTAGTCCCGGTTTTATCTGTTTCTCCGGTTATCTGCAGGCTGCTGCTGGGAACACCTTTTTTGTAAGTCTGGAAATATTTTGTGCCATCTCGTCTGATAGTCACCTCTAAAAATTCAGACAAGGCATTAACTACAGAGATACCCACACCGTGCAGGCCTCCGGAAACTTTATAACTTTGGTTGTCAAACTTGCCTCCGGCATGCAGTACAGTGAGCACCACTTCTACAGCAGGCCTGTTTTCTTTGGAATGAATATCTACAGGAATGCCGCGGCCGTTATCTGTAATGGTCAGACTATTGTCCAGATGGATATGGACCTGTATCCGATCACAATATCCTGCCATGGCCTCGTCTATACTATTGTCCACTACTTCATAAACTAAATGGTGCACGCCATGTATATCTGTACTGCCGATATACATGGCTGGTCTTTTGCGTACAGCGCTTAAACCCTCTAATACTGTGATGCTTTCAGCATTATAATCTTGAATATGCATATTAACTTCCAGGTAATATTAGTTTTAATCAATTTCTTCTTCAGTATAGTATGTTTCCTCTTCAATTTCTATAGGCATAATAATTACCATGTAATTTTTGTCATTTTCGCCTGTAATCATGCAAGGACCATTGGTCTTAGTCAATTCAAACTGAACCTCATCAGAGTAAAAATGATTTAGCGTATCGATCAAATTTTTAGTGGGAAAAAGTATTTTTTCTATATTTCCCTGATAGTTGATAGGTATAGATTCTGTAGCTTCACCTGTGTCCTGGGCTTGGCTATATATTACTAACTCATTGTTATCAAATACAAAATAGGAACATCTTTGGGCCTCTGTATTAAAAATAGATATTCTATCCAAAGAAGATAATAATTCATTTCTATCTATTCGCATTTTAGACGTTTCATCCTCAAAATATGAAAAAAATAATTCGTATTTTGGAAATTTATTATAGTTTATTGGCAAACTGAATACTTCGTTTTTATATTTGTTTGTAAAAAAAATTCTTTTCTCATCCTTTGTAAAAAAAATTTCATCCATATTAAGCCATTTTTTTAGTTCCATAATATATGATTTAGCTATTAATAAACCATCTTGTCCTAATATATCGTAAATATCTTGATTTAAAAATTTTTGCATAGCGAATTGATGACCGTTTAAACCACATACTTCAATTTCATTTGTGCTTTCTATGGGAGTAAATTTCATATTATGCATCTTATCTGAATTATCGTCAGAGATACAGAATGAGATTTTATCAATAAGTTCCCTTAAATAATCACCAGACCAGAGCACAGCGTTGTGTTCTGGGAATGGTCTGAAATCTTTAAACCAATAAGGGTCATGGGTAGGTAATTTGTATTTACGTGTACCTTGTTCTAAAAGCAGGGTTGTATTTTCCGGATCAGTTGTTATGTTTATTTCTCCGGGGGGTAATTTGCGGCACAGTTCATAAAAACTCCTGCCCTGCACACCGATTAATCCTGTTTCCTGGCTTTTTGCTGAATAAGTCCCGGAAAATTCCAGCTTAGAGTCAGTGGACATAATTTTCAGACTGTCCTGACTGCCTTCTAGCCATATAGTACGTAAATAGGCTGCTCCGGTTTTGGCAGGAATAATTCCTGCTGCCTTTTGTAGACCTTCAATTATATTTTCTTTATTTATATTTAATTTCATATTATCTCCTTAATAAAGACTATAAGTCCTGTTCTTATGTGCAATATTAATTTAATATTCTGAATTTATTGGTCTTAATCAATAAAGAATTCTGAACAACATAGCTACACAAGTAATTGCAGATCAAGGTTCAAACTTTTATGCCAAGTTGTTTACAGTCCTGTTGCAGGGTTTTTAACATATTTTTCATTTCGTTGTTATTGTTTTGTAATTTCTGTATTTTTTTGCATGAATACAGCACAGTACTATGATCTTTACCTCCAAAAGCCGCACCAATCTGGGTATAGGTCTGTTCCAACATCTCCCTACAGAGGTACATGGCAATCTGCCTGGCTAGGACGCTTTTTCTATCTCGGTTGGCTGCTTTCAACTGGTTTGGGCTTAATTCAAAATACTCAGAAACCAAAGCGATTACCTGGTCGCTGTCTAATTGAATTTTCTGAGACTGATCAGCAATTCCTGCTGGTAGAATCTCTTCAAACTGGTCTTGATCTAATTGGGTCAAATCCTGATTTTTAAAATGTACCTGGCTTAAAAGATGGATGATTGTTATATATAAGTCCTTAAAATTATTGTATTTAATAGCCAAGCACAAGGATTGCTCAGAATTTAACTGCAATTGTTTGACCTGGCATTGCTGCTCAATATATCTCAAGCGTATATTTAAATCAGGATTGTTTAAATTTACTAGCAATCCAGACTCTAGCCTGGATTTGAGCTTTGGCTCCAAAAAATCCATAGCACTGAGACTGCCTGTGCAGGTGAAAACCATTTGCTTATTAAATTCATAGAAAATATCAAAAATATGAATTATATAGTTTTGTAAGTATTTGTAATAAATAAATAAGTTTATATCCTCAATTATAATAAAATCAAAACTAAGAATATAATCTTTAATCTTTGTTTTATCTTTAAATTTATATTTAAAAGCATGATTTAAATCACTAATACTTATAAGCAATAAATTTTTATCTGAATTATTTATTATAAACAAATTTGCTATTGAATTTACAAGATGGGTTTTTCCTGAGCCTTTATTTCCAAATATAACAAATGGGTTGCCTGTAATTTCATTATTTATAGCTAAATTATAAGCTGATTTATATGCTATATAGTTTTCATCATTATGTATAAAATTAGTAAAACAATAATTATTATTAATATTATGTTTTGGAAATATTTTTTTTAGGTTAGTTGTTGATGTTTTACAAATTATATGTTTTATCCATTTAATATCACGGGCAATTGCTTGCTGAAATTGTTTTTTTATATTTGATTCAAACCATTGTGCAAGAAAAAGATGGGGAAAAAAAACGATTAAGCACTGGCTTTCTGGAAGCAATTCAAAATGAATCGTTTCCAGCCATTGATTGGATTGGCCTTCATGGTCTGGTTCCAATAATTTCTGGATCTTGTTTTTACAGCAGCCATTTAGGTCAAAGTCTGAATGAGCCGTATTTGCCTTTGAATACTGCATAAGTTTGAATTACATACAGCTCTGGATCAGTTCAGAAAGCTGGGGCAAAATATCCTGTACTGGAGCATCAAACCTGATATCACTGGTCTCAGTGTAATAAGTCCTGCCCAGATTGACCTCAATGACCTGACCGCCTTGCATCTTGACCTGTCTGGGCAGCATATTGGCTGGGGCTACTTCCCCTGAAGTGCCGGCAACAAGCAAAAGATCTGTGGCCTGAATCAGCTTGTTACTCATTGTCTGGGCCTCAAAGGGAATGCTTTCCCCAAAAAAGACCACATCAGCACGCACCAAACCCTGACAGTGGGAACAAAGTACTGGGATCTGCTTTTGGGCCAGTTCTCTTATTTCCTGCAAAGAGGTCTGCATACTGCATTTGGAGCAGTAAAAGCGCTGGAAATTGCCGTGATATTCCACAACCTGTGCTGAGCCAGCTCTTTGATGCAGATTGTCAATATTTTGGGTGATGATGCCCTGCAAGAACCCCTTTTGTTCCAGTCGGGCCAGGGCCAGATGGGCAGGGTTGGGTTCGGCATTGTCCAGTATTTGCAGGGTCTCCAACATGAACTCCCAAACGCCACCAGGATTTTGGAGCAAGGCCTGAGCAGTGGCTACCTGCATGGGGTCGTATTTGGACCACAGGCCTCCTGGGCTGCGAAAGTCTGGGATTCCGCTGGGCACAGAGACTCCAGCCCCGGTAAAAGCCAAAGGGAATCTGGATTTGGCCCATAGCTGAGCTGCCTGTTCTAAAAGGACTTTGTGTTGTTCATTCATGGACAAATATTTACAGAAAAAAGGTTTTGCCGAATTTTTAACTGTTTTAGGCCTTGTCAGAGATATTAGCAGAGAGTTAGAATACAGGCAAGTATCTAAGGCAGCAATAAGACCCATACAGTTAACATCTCTTAAGGACTAAATCATGCAACAGATGATTATTTTGGCCCTGCTGGGCATAGCTGTAGGCTCTGCAGCATCATTTACCGGACTGGGCGGCGGGTTTCTCATGGTCCCGATTTTATTGTTTTTGGGCTATAGCGCCCAGAAGTCAGTGGGCACTTCTTTTGTTGCTATTTTAGTCATTGCCCTGTCCGCCCTGCTGGCCCACAATAAATTAGCCAACGTGGATTACAGGGCAGGGTTGATGCTTGGCCTGGGTGGAATCCTAGGGGCCCAGATAGGGGCCAAGTTATTGGAACATGTGTCCACAGCTGGTTTTAAGCGCATATTCGCCTTTGTGCTTTTGGCCCTGGCCTGCTATTTATTTTTTGAAAAATAATTGCATTAGAAAAACGCGAGCAGGAAGCACAGCACGCAAAAAGACTTGGTGAGCAGTTGCACTGTTTTTAATCAGAAGGTGACTACAGGCTGGCGAATTCCTGGATGTTTTTTTTGTATTGTTCTATACCATTGGCTACGCCCCAAGCCAGCCGCTTGAGATAGGCATAAGACTGCAGGTTTTTACGATCTGTGGGATTAGTCAGATAACCCAGCTCCAAAAGCACCGCTGGCATCTTGGCCCCCATCAGGACATAGAACGGAGCCCTGCGCACCCCATTATCATTCAAGCTGTAGAACTGTTGACCGTATTCCACTGTAGAAGCAAGCACTATATCTGCCAGGTTGCTGGATTCATTGATCTTGGAATTGAGCATCAAGTCTGTAAGGATCATCTGCAGGTCACTTATCTTGTTGGTGGAAACTGCGTTCTCCCGGGCTGCAACCCGGACAGAATCCTCGCTTTGGGCCAGATTGAGATAATAGACCTCCAGGCCGTTGACTTTACTATTCTTATTGGCATTGGCGTGCACTGAGATAAACAGATCCGCCTTTTTGGAGTTGGCCAGAGCAGTGCGCTCTTCCAGGGGCAAAAAGGAATCATTTTTTCTGGTATACAGGACTTCAAAATCCCTTTCTTCCAGTATTTCTCCCAGGATCTTGGCAAAGCGCAGCACAATTTTCTTTTCCTGGATAGAGCCGTATACCGCACCAGGATCCTTGCCGCCATGGCCTGGATCAATCATTACAGTCTGGATGCCAAGCCCCAGCTGCTCCACCAGGCTACCGGACATGGCCTTGCTTTGCTCGTCCAGGCTGAAGATCTGCGGGGATTGGGTCTGGGCCAAAGACCGGGCTTTTTTTCCAGGGGACGAGTGCAGGTCCAGCACCACCCGGAACGGGTTCTGCAAGGAAAAGGCCCGGTAGTCTTCCAGATCCTGAATATCCAGCACCACCCGGGATTCGTTATTGCTGCGCTTTGCGCAACGCACCCTGCTCACTATGCCGTCCTGGATCAGCAGCTCTTCTTTAAGACCCTGGGCCAGTCTGGATTGTTTCAGATCCACCACCAGTCTGTGCGGGGTGCCCAATTCCTGATCCGGTTGAAGTAGAAAATGCTCGAAATCAGTATCTTGCTCCAGATCCAGGACTACTCTGGTATAATCATCGCTAGTCCAATGCCTTATGTTTTGCAGGGCAGCAGTTTTTGCTGCATCTTGCCTGTGCTTTTTGGGTTTAGTCTGTTTTTCGGGTTCGCTTGCAGCCTGCACTTCAGGGGATAAACCCACCTGCTGCATAAATTTGCGGTCCAGCTCCTGGAGCATTTCTTTGGCTGTAGAGAGCATATCCCCTTGTGGATAATTATGTTCAATATATAAAAGCTCCAGATAGGCCTGTTCAGGATTATTCAAATTCTCCAACTGGATCTCGGCCTGGAACAGCTTGGCGTCGTCTGCCCAGCTGTGCGAGGGGAATTCTTGTAACACGCGCTCAAAATATTTGAGGGCCTGTTGATAGTCTTTTTCTAAAAAAGATCTTTTGCCCAATTCCTGATAGGTACGGCCCATATAATACAGGGCTTTGGGGGCGTATTGGCCCTTGGGGTTTGCAGAGTAAGCCCGCTCAAAGTGCTCTTTGACCTGCATCCAGTAGGAACGGTATTTGGCCTGGTCTGGAGAGTCCAGCAACTTGTGGAAGCTTTGCCAGCCAGCCTGAAAGTCAGCTGCAGGCCCAGCCAGAGCCTGGGTATTGGCCCCGGCCAAAAAAAGCACCAAAAACACCCAAGCCAAGCCAAGCAATTTTTTTAGCATATCTAAGGCCTCATTCTACTGTCACGCTCTTGGCCAGGTTTCTGGGTTGGTCTACATCCTTGCCCAGGAAAACTGCCATTTCATAAGCAAAAAGCTGTAAAGCAGGCAAGATTAGAAAACTGTTCAGGGCTCCCCATATTTTGGGCAGTTCCCATCTTTCCCCCAATGCTGCCTGCAATCCTGGATTAGTCAAGCAGATTATCGGCCCTCCTCTAGCCTGCACTTCCTCCAGATTGGAGATCAGTTTAACAGATAGTTCATCTTCCCCAGCCAGGGCAAAAGTGGGAAATTCTTGATCAATCAGGGCGATAGGACCGTGCTTCATTTCTCCAGCAGCATAACCTTCTGCATGTATATAGGAAATCTCTTTTAGCTTCAAAGCCCCTTCCAGGGCCAAAGGATAGTTCAGACCCCGGCCCAGAAAGAAGAAGCTGCGGGTTTTGCTGTACTTAGAGCACAGTTCCCTGGCCCTTTCCTGCATGACAGGCAGCTCCGCCTCCAAGATCCTGGGCAAAGCCTGCAGTTCCTGCAGGGCATTTTGAATAAAGCCCTGGCCCAGGGTATCCTTTTTTCCGGCCCAGTACAAAGCCAAAAGCAGCAAGACCACCATTTGGCTGCACATGGCCTTGGTGGAGGCCACACTGATCTCAGGCCCGGCCTGGGTGAAGAGCACTGCGTCAGACTCCCGGGCCACTGAAGAGCCCAGGACATTGCAGATGCCCAAAACAGGGATCTGTTTTTCCCGGGCCAGGCGCAAACCAGCCAAGGTGTCTGCGGTTTCTCCAGACTGACTGATAACCAGAGCCAGATCCCCGGATTCCAAAATGGGCTCTCTGTATCTAAATTCAGAGGCCAGATCAAGCTGTACAGGGATCCTGGACCAGCGCTCTAAGAGATATTTGGCCCACATACCAGCATGAAAAGAGGTCCCGCAGGCCACAATATGGATCTTTTGGGGCAGCTGCAGCTGCTCCATTTCAGGCAAAATCACCTGGGAGAGCCCTTTGTCCATCCTGCCTGCCAGACAGTCCTGGATTACCCTGGGCTGCTCATGGATCTCCTTTTGCATGAAGTGCCTGTATCCAGACTTCTGGGCGGCCTGGACATCCCAGGTTATGCGCTGGGATTTTTTTTGTACAGGCTCCAGATCTCGGCAGGAGAGGACTTGCCAGGAATTTGAGGTGATCTGCACCAGTTCCTGGTCTTCCAGAAAGATTACCTCCCTGGTATAGGGCAAAAAAGCAGGAATGTCAGAGGCCAGAAAGTTTTCTCCCACACCCAGGCCCAGGATCAGGGGGCTGGAATGTCTGGCTGCCCAGATTTCATTGGGGTTTTCCAAGTTGATTAAGGCCAGGGCGTAAGAACCCTGCACCTGCTCCAGGGACTGGCTCAAAGCCTGAGAAATGTCCCGGCTTTGCTTTAGGCTGTGGCTGATCAGGTGCACCAGGACTTCAGTGTCTGTCTGGGAATCGAATCTGTAGCCCAGCTCCTCCAGCCAGGAGTGCAAGCCCTGGTAGTTCTCAATGATCCCGTTGTGTACCAGGGCCAGTTTTCCCTGATTGTCCTGGTGAGGATGGGCGTTTTGCTCAGTGGGCAGGCCGTGGGTGGCCCATCTGGTGTGGCCCACTGCAGAGGTAGCATGAAAGGCTGCGTACTGGCTGATCTTGTCTTCCAGGCTGCTTAGTTTGCCCTGGGATCTGATGATCTGCAGTTGACCGCCCTGCACAAAGGCTACTCCTGCAGAGTCATAGCCCCTGTATTCCAGACGCTTCAGCCCGTCCAGAATGACAGGTATAGCAGGCCTGTGCCCTGTATAAGCGATTATTCCGCACATTTTGTTCTCCTGGTATGCATGGCTAACAACTTGTCCTTTATGTATTTCTTTCCAGGCCAATTTTTTGTAAGAACCCGGGCCAATTTTGCAAAAAATGTTCCAGAGCCTGGGCCCTGTGGCTCAATTTATTCTTCTGCTCTGGAGGTAGTTCTGCAGCTGTTTGACCCAGGGTTGGATCTTCGAATAGCGGGTCATAGCCAAAGCCGTGTTGCCCCCTGGGCTGAAAGGCGATCCTGCCTTCCCAGGAACCCTGGCTAAGCATGTATTCTTGGCTGGGTGCAAACAGGGCCAATATACAAACAAACCTGGCGCTCCTTTTTGCCAGGGGCACGGTTTGCAATTCCTGCAGCAATTTTTGGTTGTTTTCCTGGTCTGTGGCTTCTGGTCCGCTGTATCTGGCTGAATAAACCCCTGGCGCCCCCTGCAGGGCGTCCACTTCCAGCCCGGAATCATCAGCCAGGCTGAGCAGGCCGGTTTTATGGCAAACATACCTGGCCTTATATAAGGCGTTTTCCTGGAAGGTGTTGCCTGGCTCAGGGATGTTGTCCAACTCAGGGAAATTGTGCAGACCCAGAACTTGGGTCCAGGGATCTACAGACTGCAGAATCTGTCTGATTTCCCTTATTTTGCCTGGGTTTTTACTGGCTAACACCATTTGTACTGCTGAGGTCATGTCTTGCCCTGATTTGGATTATGGGTCAGTGTTGGAGCGCGCATTTGTTGTGTGCAGAATAAAACGATTAAAGTCAGAATGTTGGAGTATTAAGCCCGGAATTCAATTATAGCCAGGCTTGGGGCTTGAACAACAAACAAAGCGGGTTTATTATATTTGCTTGTTTCCTGTTTTGCAATCAATGGGCTTGATCATGATCCAATAATACACTTAACAGCCCACAAGTTTTCTTGGGGTTCTAGCTACAAATCAAAGGCATGCAAGACTTAAGAATCAAAACATACGCTGTTAGCCTGGGTTGTGCCAAAAACCGGGTGGACACGGAAAAGATGCTGGCCTCCCTGGGCAGGTATTATTTGCCGGTACAGGCAGCAGAAGAGGCCCAGCTGGTGTTGGTCAACACCTGTGCCTTTATTGAACCTGCTGTGGAAGAATCAATACAGCAGATCCTGGTTTTAGCCCAGGAACTGGAAGAGCTCCAGCCCAGGCCTTTACTGGTGGTTACCGGCTGTCTGCCTGCCAGGTATGGAACAGAAATAAGAAAGGAGCTGCCTGAAGTAGATCTTTGGCTGGGATTTGCAGAACAAGCCAACTGGCTTGATTCTTTGCAGAGCAGGTTGCATATCTCTGAAAGGCATAGTCCCAGCCTAGACCCTGTGCTTGATCAAGATAGTTCTGCTGCCGGCTGTCAAACTGGTTTGGGTCGTGTCTTAAGCACTCCTCCGGGCTACGCCTACCTCAAGGTCAGTGAAGGTTGCCATCGCACATGCAGTTTTTGTTTGATCCCCAAAATTAGAGGGCCAATGGTCTCCAGGCCAGCCAGGGATATATTGCAGGAGGCCAGGCTGATCATGGACCATGGCGTGAGCGAGCTCTGCCTGGTGGCCCAGGATCTAACCGCTTATGGTCGGGATCTGAGACAGGGCATGGATCTGCAAAGACTGTTGTCAGGTTTGTGCGAACTACAAGGCCTGCAGTGGCTGCGCCTGTTATACCTCTATCCAGCTGGCCTGAACAAAAAATTGCTGGCTTTTTTGCGCAAATTAAATCCTCCTTTACTGCCATACTTTGATATACCTTTGCAGCACGCAGACCAGGAGATATTAAGTAATATGGGCAGACCGTTTGCAAAGGATCCGCACAATGTGCTCAATCTAGTCCGGGAGTGGTTCCCAGAGGCCAGCTTGCGCACCAGCTTGATAGTGGGCTTTCCAGGGGAGACTGCTGCCTGTTTTGATAGACTGTTGGATTTTGTGCAGCGCGCGCAATTTGATCACCTTGGAGTTTTCGCCTTTTCAGCTGAGCAGGGCGTTCAGGCAGCTGGCTTTGACCAGCAGGTCCCAGAAGCTGAAAAACAGAGGCGAAAACAGGAATTGCTTGCATTGCAGCAGGAAATAAGCCGCAACAAGCTGGCAGCATTTCCCGGACAGCAGTTGCAAGTCATGATCGATGCTGCACAGGGGGAGTGGCCCACTCTTTATCAGGGCAGGACATGGTTTCAGGCCCCGGAAGCGGACGGCATTACTTATGTCAGCGGCCAGTATATACAGCCGGGTCAAATAGTGCAGGCCCAAGTGGTGGAAAGCAAGACTTATGATTTGGTAGCCCTGGCCTGAGCAGCAAGCAGCAAAGAGCTGCCCCCTGATAGGAAGGCAAGACACTGCCAGTTTATTATGGAGCAGTTGCCTTTTTTATTTTTTTTCTAGTTCCTGGTTGCCAAGTAATGCGCAATTTGCTATTGCACTTTAAATTTGTGTAGGGGGTAAAAGGTTAATGCAAAACATGGATTATTATGAACAGGAAGGACCCAGCAATGATGGGCTTGACTCAGGCAGAGAAACTGATTTCGAGACAGCCTTGGAGGACTACCTGAACACCGACTTTGGTGAACTGGAAGAAGGCAGCATCATTGTTGGCAGGGTAGTCAAGGTGGGTACGGACAACGTCCTGGTGGACGTCAACTTCAAGTCCGAGGGCCAAATCCCGGCAGAGGAATTCCGGGACAGGGATGGCAATCTACAGGTCCGGGAGGGCGATGAAGTAGATGTCTTTGTAGTCAGCAAAGACGATATGGAAGGCGTGGTGGCCTTGTCCCACAAAAAGGCCAAGCGGATGCGTATTCTGGACGAATTAGAGGCCATGCAGCAGGAGGAGAAAAACGTCCTGGGTACTATTGTACAGCGTATCAAGGGCGGTTACACAGTGGAGGTGAACGGGATAGAATCCTTTCTGCCCGGCTCCCATGTTGATTTGCGCCCAGTGCCGGATATGGACGCCTTGGTTGGACAAGACTATTTATTCAGGATCCTGAAGATAAACCGCAAGCGGACCAATGTGATTGTTTCCAGGCGGGTTATTCTGGAGGAGGAAAGGGAGCACCAGCGCCAGGAACTGTTGGGGAATCTGGAAGAAGGCCAGACAGTGACTGGCAAGGTCAAAAATATCACCGAATACGGAGTATTTGTTGACCTGGGGGGCCTGGACGGCCTGCTGCATATCACAGACATGTCCTGGAAAAGGATCAAGCACCCCAAGGAATTGGTCCAGCTGGGGGACAGCCTTGAATTGAAGGTGCTTAATTACAATATGCAGGACCAAAAGGTGTCATTGGGTCTTAAACAGCTGGTGCCCAACCCTTGGGACAACATCGCAGACAAGTATCCGGCAGGAGAAAAGTTCAGCGGCAAGGTCACCAATTTGGTGGATTACGGTGCATTTGTAGAATTGGAGCCAGGAGTGGAAGGCCTGGTGCATATTTCTGAAATGTCTTGGACTAGAAAACTGCGGCATCCATCCCAAATGGTACATATGGGCGATGAAGTAGATGTAGTCATTTTGAGCGTTGATTCTGATAAAAAACGTATTTCCCTGGGCATGAAGCAAGTGCGGCCCAATCCCTGGGACCTGGTTTTTGAGAGATACCCAGAAGGGACAGTGCTGGAGGCGCCCATCAAGAACATTACTGATTTTGGAGTCTTTATCGGTATTGAAGACGGTATTGATGGTTTGATCCATGTCTCTGACATATCCTGGACAAAAAAAATACATCACCCAGGTGAGCTGTACAAGGTCGGAGAAAATATTCAGGCCAAAGTGCTCACAGTGGACAAGGAAAATGAAAAATTTACGCTGGGCATCAAGCAGCTCAGTGAAGATCCCTGGCTTAGAATTCCACAGAACTATCCCGAAGGATCTTTAGTCCGGGGTAAAATCACCAATATTACAGATTTCGGGCTTTTTGTAGAAGTTGAGGACGGGATAGAGGGCCTGGTACATCTCTCAGAGTTGAGTACCAAAAAGATCAAGAGCCCTGGCGAGTTGTTCGAAACCGGCCAGGAGGTGCAGGCCAAAGTGATCCGAGTCAGCGCTGATGAGCGCAGATTGGGCCTGTCCATCAAGCAATACCAGGAAGAAGAAGAGCGGAACAACGCCCAAAAGGCCAAGCAGGAAGCCCAGTCTGCAGGCAGCAACCTGGGGGACCTCATCAGGCAGAAGCTGGAAAATGGCGAGTAAGGTTGGATTCAGCCAGAAACATCCTTTGTTGTTCGGTTTCATTTTGATCCTTATGGCCGTGGTCCTCTTGTTGGGGGCCATGGCCTTTTTTCGGTTCTGGCTGGGCCAAAATGGTTTGGCCTGGGGCAAGACCGAACTTGGGGTAGTCAGGATAGAGGGCATGATCACCGAGTCCGGTGATCTGACTGACTGGATTGACAGGCTGCGCAAAGACAGCAAGATTAAAGGCGTGGTCTTGCGCATCAATTCCCCGGGGGGGTTGATTGCCCCTGCCCAGGAAGTGCACCAGGCAGTGCTTGACTTGGCCCAAGAAAAGCCTGTGGTGGCTTCTCTGTCTACAGTAGCGGCTTCTGGGGGGTATTATGTGGCCTGCGCAGCAGAAAGTATTATAGCCAATCCAGGTTCCTTGACCGGCAGCATAGGGGTCAAAGCCCAAATCCCGAATTTTAAGCAATTGATGCAGAAACTGGGTATTGACCAGGAGACAATAGTCAGCGGGGAAATGAAAGACGCTGGTGCCCCCACTAGGGCCATGACCTCCAAAGAAAGGCAGTATTTCCAGTCCATAGTCAATGAACTCAGTGAGCAATTCATCCAAGTCGTGGCTCAAAGCAGGGATTTAGACCTGGAACAGGTCAGAAAACTGGCAGACGGCAGAGCCTTCACCGGAACCCAGGCCCTGCAGGAAAGTCTAGTGGACAGCCTGGGAGGGATGCAAACGGCGCTGCGTTTGGTGCGGGAAAAGGCCGGAGTTACCAAACCCGTAATCCTGCGCCAGGGGCCGGAGGAGAAAAAGAGCCTGTTGCGCTGGATACTCAGCGCCAGTGGTCTAGAAGACTGGGCACAAGCCGGTACTCATCAGGAGCAATGGATCTTCAGTTATTGATTAAGCCTGCAGAAAGACCTGAATATGGGTTTTTTCTGCTGCACCAGGCTAAAATTGGGAGGAAGCCTTATGTATACCATCTGGGAATTGATCAGCAATGCAGCTCAAAGCACAATCCAGGGCTTTATCGGAGTAAGCGGCATATTTATCTTTTTTGCGCTCATTGTGGGCGTGTCCCTGTATCGGGTCAAACAGTTCCTGGACCAGGAAGATCAGCACTAGGCCTTGCAGCCCCTATTGCCCTTGATCCAGCTTGTGCTGCTTTTCTATGGCCTGCTCTACTCTTTGAGCTACATCTTCTGGCTGGGAAATTCCTGAAGTATTCTTCAGGGCCAGCAACAGATTGATTTCCCTCTGGATTAAGGGTTGTTCCGGATTATAGTATTCTGCCCAATAAGCCAGAGCCTGATCCAGGTTACCCTGCCAGGACAGGGTCAGTCCCAGATAGAGCAGGGCAAAGTTGTCCTCTGGCTTTTTGTCCAGTACAGTTTGTAATTCCTGGGCTGCAGCAGCAAGCGCACCTGTCTGCAGCAGGCAATATCCCAGTTTGTTCCTGGCCTGCAAATGCTCCGGGCTTTTCTGCAGCAATTCTTGCAGCATCTCAGCTGCCCGGGCAAAATCACGGGCCTGCAAAAGACTGTCTATTTCGCGCTCCCGGACCCCGAAGCCGGTCTTGCCACCAGGGATGTCCCTGCTTTGCCATCTACTGAACAGGCCCAGCAGGAGCTCCCTTCTGGAAAAATTCCTGTGCATCACTTACCCGGGTCTATATTCTTTTGTTTGGATAAAAGCTGCATCTTTTGCCTTTAATTGGCCTAAGGGGTTTCCAGCCAGAAAAAGGCAGGGGGTTCAATGTATTGGCTTTTGCAAAGCGGGCATTTGCCAGGCTTGCTGAACTTTTTCCTAAGCATACAGCTTGCTGCAGTAAAAAGCAAAGTCCTGGTCCAAATCTGCTCAAGCCAGGATGCTCAAGCCTTGATAGATGCCTGTGGCCAGAACAAATGCCAATAAGGTGTTGAAGCCTAGAGCAAAGAATGCCCAGCCCCATGATCCTGACTCCCTGGCTATGACCACCACTGAGACAAAACAGGGCGCATAGAGTAGTATGAACACGATCAGGCTGATGGACCTTTTTTTGTCCCAATCCGGGTCCTGGGAGATCCTCTGGGCCAGGGAGGAGAATTCCTGGTCATCCACTTCGCCCAGGGAGTAGGCAGTGCCCAGGGTGGAGATAATGACCTCCTTGGCTGCGAATCCACCGCTCAAAGAAATATTAATCTTCCAGTCAAATCCAGCCCAGATGGTCACCGGCTCCAAAAAGCTGCCTACCCTGCCGGCTATGGAATTTTTGAGGCTTGCCTGGGCCTGGTTGTTCTCCAGGTTGCGCAGGTTACTGAGCAATTCAGCCTGTTTTGGGGCTTTATTAGGGCTGTTTGCAGCATCCTGCTGTATTTTAATTTCTGTAATCAGCTTGTTTTTCTTGCGCTCAAACTCCTGCACCTGCTCCTCAGGTAGGGTTGGAAAAGTCATGGCCAGCCAAATCAAGATGGAGATAGCCAGGATCACGGTACCAGCTTTTTTGATGTACTGCCAGGTCCTTTCCCAGGTGTGGATAAGCATGCCGCGCAAGGTGGGCAGCCTGTAAGGCGGCAACTCCATGACAAAGGGGGTGGCTGGGCCCCGGATAATGGTGGAGCGCAGCAGCCTGGATACCAGTAGTGCACTGGTCCAGGCCAAAAGAGTAATCAGGAACATGACCAGGGCCTGGTTTTTAGGAAAGAAGATCCCCGCCAGCAGCAAAAATATAGGCAGTTTGGCCCCGCAGGTCATAAATGGGGCAGTGAGCAGGGTGGCCAGCTTCTCTTTGGGGCTGCGCAGGGTACGGGCCGCCATGATCCCTGGCACTGCACAACCTCCAGCGATTCCACCGGAAACAATAAAAGGCATCACTGAGCAGCCGTGCAGTCCAAATATGCGGAAAACACGGTCCAGCATATAAGCCACCCTGGCCATGTAGCCAGAGTCTTCTAAAAAAGCGATACAAAAGAAAATGATTATCAACAGAGGCACAAAGCTGAGCACTGACCCCACCCCGTCAATGATGCCAGAGACGATCAAAGACTGGAGCAGGCCTTGGGGCAGGACTTGTCGCAATTGTGCCCCGGTCCAGTCAAAGGCCCCTTCTACCCAGCCCAGGGGCACATCACCCAGGACAAAGGTCACGGTGTAGACCAAGTACAAAACAAAGAACATAGCCAGTGGACCCAAAAGCCGATGGGTCAAAAACTTGTCCATTTGATCAGACAGGGCCACGCGGTCTGTAGGGCTTTGTTTGTGCAAGACATCTTTGAGCAGGGCAGAGATGAATCCGTAGCGATAATCAGCAATAATGGCTTCTGGGTAAGTGCCCAGGGTCTTTTGGCAATGCAGGGTCACCTTGTCCACGGCTTGTTTGAGCATTGCTGAGATTTCCTGGTTTGCCTTGTGCCCAGTGTGCAGCACCTCCTGGTCTTCCTCCAGATATTTGAGGGCGGTCCAACGGGCCGGGTAAAGCGAGGTCAGAAATTGGTTTTCATTTATTATCTGCACCATATCCTGGAGCACAGGATCCAGGTCTGGACCATAGGATATATGCAGGGGCTGCCAGTTTGCTTGCTTGTCTTCAGCCTGAGTGATGATGCTTTGCACTAGTTCCCTGACACCCCGGCCCTGCCTGGCCACCAATTCCAGCACCGGAATGCCCAGCCTTTGGGCCAGCAGGCCAGTATCTATACTCCAGCCTTTTTTGCGCACCTCATCCATCATGTTTAGGGCCAGGATAAGGGGGGCACCCATTTCCAGGATCTGAACAGCCAGATAGAGGTTTCGTTCCAGAGCTCCGGCGTTGAGCACGTCAACCACGGTCTGCGGGCTTTCTTGGACCAGAAAATTCCTGGCCACCAATTCTTCCTGAGAATATGCTGTCAAAGAGTATGTGCCGGGCAGATCCACAAAGTGCAGCAAATGTTCTCGGTCCTCCAGGAAGCCTTCCTTTTTTTCCACTGTGATGCCGGGATAATTGCCTACGTTCTGCCGGGCGCCGGTCAGATTGTTGAACAGGGTGGTCTTGCCAGAGTTAGGGTTTCCAGTTAAGGCAATGGTGATACGCTTTTTCTGCATTGCTTGCTCCTCGGGATAGGCCTTTGTTCCTCCTGTCAAGCTTTTCTGGGGCAAAGACAAGAGTGCAAATTATTAGCTAAGCCTAATTTAATTGTCCGGGTTTATTTTGCTGCCCTTTATATTGAATTATGTTTTTAACTACTACATAGGCTGCTGGCAGCCAGGCAAGGCCCTATAACTAAACAAATCCCACCTGGTTTGTCAAGAGAAAATTAGCTTGGCCTAACTGTTGGGCCTGGATTATAAAGGACTTCCCAGGTCTTGTCTGTGCCGGACAAAGGTTTTATGCTTTTTTGGACCCTTTGGGTTGCATTGATGTAACTGTTCAGCAGTGACTATTCACTGGGTCCGAATCCCCGGACCCTGGCTACTCTCGCCGGTACATTAGTTTATCCGAATATATTAGGTTGTGGATAATTAAGTAGTTATTTCAAATTCAGCAGGAGGGTGTATGCCCCGGGTGCAATATATCGCTGTCACGCCTGAGGAATCCGGACAGAAGCTGGTTTCTTTTCTGCAAAGACGTCTGCAGGAGGCCATCCCTCGCTCAGCCTTGATGCGCTGGGTGCGTACAGGCCAGGTCAGGCTGGACAATGCCCGGTGCAAGCCTTTTGTGCGGGTCCAACAGGGCCAGGTCATACGTATCCCGCCCTATCGGATCCAAGAGCAAGAGCACATCCTGCATCCCCTGCAGGAAAAAAACCCTTTTTGCCTGCGCAGGGTATATGAGGATCACAGGCTTCTGGTCCTGGCCAAGCCACCCAACTTAGCTGTGCAGCCCGGCAGCAGCCTGACAGATAGTGTGGTGCACAGGATCCGGCGCATGTACATGCACAGTTCCTGGCTGCCATCCTTAGTGCATCGCCTGGACAGGCAGACTTCGGGTCTGCTCCTGCTGGCCAAGGATTATGAGTACCTGCAGTATCTGCACAGGCTCTGGGCCCAGGGATTGATCTGCAAGGTTTATCTGGCCTGGGTGGCGCAGAAGACTTCCTGGCCTTCCTGGAACAAGTTGCAGGACAAGTTGGAGATTGTAGCCAGAGGGGAAAGTCTCCCAAGGCATCAGCAGGCAGTGAGTTATGTTCGTACCTTGCGCAATTCGCCCCAGGGCAGCCTGCTGGCTGTAAGGCTGGTCACCGGCAGGAAACACCAGATCCGCATCCAATTGGCCCGGCGGGGTCTGCCCGTAATCGGGGATCGAAAATATCAAGGCAGCACTTCCAGCCAGGGCCTTATGCTGCATGCATGTCATCTGTCCTGGCCTGAACACTGTTTCAACCTGGAGCCTCCCTGGCTGCAGGAGTACCAGGTCTGTGATCTGAGTGATTTGGGTTTGACCCAGGATCTGCCAGTTTTGGGGCGCAACAGGTAATTGCCCCAGCTGGGCTTTGCTTAGCCCTTAGATAGTCTGCAGTTCTTGTTTGCGCATGCCCAGACGGGAAAACCAGGTATAATGCTTTTGCATATAATGCCAGCAAGACTCCAGGTCTTCCTTGGTATGAGGTTCCAGGGTAAATGTCGGAGTCAGCTCTAACAGCTCCAGCCCTGCAAAGAGCTCAGACCAGGATATATTGCCCTGTCCCAGCCCCAAATGCAGGTCTGCAATACCGTCATTATCATGCAGATGTAAATGGCGCAGAAAAGGACCCATGGTCTGGATCCAGAGGGTCATATTTTGATATTGGCTGCCTCCGCCATAACTGGCCCAGTGGCCCACGTCAAAACATAAACATACTTTGTACTCTGCTAGTTCGGACAAAAGATCACTCAAGGGCCTGGGATCGTTTTCCCGGACATTTTCCAAGTACAAAGGGCCCTGTCCGGTCCAGACCTGTAGGGCTTGTCTCCAGGTAGTTGCAGACCTGGTCAGCCATTTGGAGAACATATCATTGTAGATGGGAATAAAATTGGCGTGGCCCACCAAGAACCTGGGGCGGTATATGGCGGCTATTTGCATGGCTTGCTGCAGCCTCTGTCTAGTGGCCCTGAGGATCAGGTCA
>CAZLUR010000045.1:0-18832 GCA_964562725.1 uncultured Desulfohalobiaceae bacterium
CCGGCTTTAGCCGTAATTCGATTCCACCGCCTTCAGGCGGTGGAGTGTTCAATATGTCACCAAGAGATCAAAATGCAAATACTATAGAATTTAAATATATATTTCCTGATGAATACAACCCTGTCTATGCAAATGGTGCACACGGTGGATATAATTCCAGGGGAGAGTTTGTAATTAATTTTTATCAAGAAAGAAGACCAATTCCAAAAGCAATGAAACATCAATTAGGTGAAAAGGGTGAACTGGGAAAAGAATTGTCGAGAGATCCAGAGAATTTTGATGATATTATGATTAGATATATTACCACCGGTGTTACAATAACATATGACAGCGCTAAAAATATTCACAAGTGGCTTGAAAAGTTAATTTCTGATTTTGAAAAACAAGCAGGTATTCAAACAACAACAGATGAATCAAAAGGTGATCATGATGAATGATCTATCGACACAAGATTTTTCTAAAGAAAGACATTTTTTCATTATAGGAAATGGAAAATATATATTTACAAAATGTAATGATGTAAGTCAGCTTGGTGATATTGCTAAGTATGCTGACTATGCTTCTGGATGGACTAAACCAAAAGTTATCCAAGAAAGCGTAGTAAGTATACATTTATTTGATCTTGACTCTGAAAAATATATCTTAAAATTTCCAATTAATATCTTAGTTAAATATCAAGATGACGAGGTCATTGCTATATTTCCGGAACTAGAGATCTTTGGTGAAGGTCAAAACGAAATTGAAGCTATAGATGACTTAAAAAGCGAGTTTCTTGACTTAATTGATGATTTAAATGAATTACCAAAACACAAAATGGGGCAAAAACTTAACACATGGAATAGAGTTTTATCCCAAATTGTTGAGGAAAAATGAAAAAGGTTAAAGATTTTTCAGAAAAGCAAATTCGAAAGCAGATAATAACCAAATTACAACCTGAGATATCTAAAGGGAGGAAGCACGATAAAGCATTGATTTATATTGAGAGTAATGAGAAGTGTGTTGCTCGTGCCAAAATACCAAACGATCATACTCGTATCATGCGCCATCCTAAATCGCAATATATTGCTCAATCATTGCATTTAAAATATCAGCAATTTAATGATCTTATTGAATGTCCCCTAACTGGCCCAAAATATTATGAGCTATTGGAAAAAATTGTAAAATAATTACCTTTAAATATATTGGAAAGTATATAACCCGCAGGCCTCGACTTACGGGTTTTTTTGTGCCATTCGAAAAATTTATCCGCAACCCGTTTGTTTTATTTGGGAAGAAATTTAATAAGATGTGCTGTGAAGGGTGAACAGTCGCAACTTTTAACAATCAAGCTATCCACCGGGGCCGCTTCCTGCCCCACCTCCGGCTCGTAAGCCCCGAGCCTACGGGTCAGAGAGTAGGGCATACAGGCCGGAGGGTAGGCCCCTATGGCTTTCGGCTCGGAGGGCCTACAGCTCGGAGAGGCCGGAGGCTGCTCTCTGTGTCTGCAAAAAAGACTTTTTTGCAGACACATCTTATATGCGACTGCAAGCTTTTCTCTGAATTTGGTGCCCCCGGGGCGATTCGAACACCCGGCACCGGGATTAGGAATCCCGTGCTCTATCCACCTGAGCTACGGGGGCAAAGTCTGATTTCTGCGGCAACCAGCCCTGAATAATGGCGGTCATGCAGGTAAATTACCTATTATCATCCAGGCCTGCTTGTCAAGGCATAAGGAACAGGCTCGGTTATTGAGAGAATCTTGTCTACTTGCCTGCCAGCTGATCATCCTTGAACAGCTTATAATTTACCGAATCCACCAAGGCCTGCCAGCTGGCCTCGATGATATTGTAGGAAACCCCCATGGTGATCCATCTGGCCTTTTGGTCCCCGGACTCGATAAGCACCCTGACCCTGGAAGCAGTACCGCCGGCACTGTTCAAGCTGGGGGATAGAACACGTACTTTGAAATCCAGCAGGCTCATTTGCTGCAGATTAGGATAAAACTTTTCCAGGCCTTTGCGCAGGGCATTGTCCAGGGCATTGACCGGGCCTTTGCCTGTGGCTGCAGTGTGTTCTACTACTCCGCCCACCTGGATCATTACCGTGGCTTCTGAAAAAGGGGCCTGGTCTTCTTGATGCTTGGCGTCCATGACCCGAAAACCCAGCAATGAATAGTATTTCCTGGCCCGGCCCAGGGTGCGGTAGAGCAGCAGCTCAAAAGAAGCTTCAGCCACTGCAAATTCATAGCCCTTGCTCTCCAGTTCCTTGACTTGAGTCAATAGATCCAGGACAAAGGGATCATCCTTATCCAGGGGTACTCCGTAGTGTTTGGCCTTAAACAGGATGTTGCTCTTGCCCGCTAGGTCTGAGAGCAGCACTCTTTGTTTGTTGCCTACGGACTCCGGGCAGATATGCTCATAGGTCTTGGGATTGCGCCTGATTGCGCTGACATGCACACCGCCTTTGTGCGCGAATGCAGAACGGCCGACATAGGGCTGACGGTGAAAGGGGCGCAGGTTAGCCACTTCAGATACATAATGGGATATATTGCTCAACCTGGTCAGATTGTCGTCAGGCAGGCATTTATAACCCATTTTCAATTCCAGGGCGGGCAGGATAGAGCAGAGATTGGCGTTGCCGCAGCGCTCGCCAAATCCGTTGATGGTGCCCTGCACATGCGAAACCCCCTCTTGTACAGCAGCCAGGGAGTTGGCCACAGCCAGTTCAGAGTCGTTGTGCGCATGTATTCCCAGCTGGGCCTGAGGCATTTCCAGGCGTATCTGGCGCACAATATCCATCAATTCCTTGGTCAGGGTCCCGCCATTGGTATCACAGAGCACCAAGACTTCGGCTCCGGCCTGGGAGGCTTTTTGCAGGCAGGCCAGGGCATATTCCTTGTTGTGCTTATACCCGTCAAAAAAGTGTTCTGCATCAAAAAAGAGTTCCTGGACCTTATCTCTGAGATAGGCCAGGGAATCGTAAATCAGCTCCAGGTTCCTGGACAGGGAAATGCGTAGGGCCTCTTTGACATGTACCTCCCAAGTCTTGCCGAACAAGGTGATAACGTCTGTGCCGGCCTGCAGGATCTTTTGAAATTGGGCATCATTTTCCGGCCTGGATTTGGCATTGTGGGTGGAGCCGAAAGCCGCAACTTTGGCCTTTTTGAGGGCATAATTTCTGATTTCCTGGAAAAAATGCTCATCAGTGGGATTGGAGCTGGGCCAGCCTGCTTCTATATAATCCAGGCCCAGTTCATCCAGTTTCTGAGAGATCCGGATCTTGTCCTCAGTGGACAGGTGCAGGTCTTCAGCCTGGGTGCCGTCCCTGAGGGTGGTGTCGTAGATCGCGACTTTAGAGGCCATATTATTTGCCTTGTGCATCAGGTTTGGGTTCTTGTTCCAGACCAAAGGCTTCATGCAGGGTGCGCACGGCCAGTTCGGTGTATTTTTCCTCGATCAGGCAGGATATCTTGATCTCCGAGGTGCTGATCAAAATGATGTTGATGCCTTCGCTTTGCAGGGCTTTGAAAGCTATCGCAGCCACCCCGGAGTGATTGCGCATGCCCACGCCAATGATGGAGACCTTGCTGACCTGAGTGTCCTGCAGCACTGCTTTGGCCCCCAGATCTTCCTTAAGCCCTTGAAATATTAGCAGGACCCGTTCCAGATCACCCTTGCTCACAGTGAAGGTCATGTCTGTTCTGCCTTCCCGGCTGGGATTCTGAACGATCATGTCCACCACTATTCCGGCGCTGGCCAAAGGTTCAAAAATTGCAGCTGCAATGCCTGGTTCGTCGTAAATGTCCACCAGGGTCAGCCTGGACTGGTCTTTATCATAGGCAATGCCTGATACCAAGACTAATTCCATATCCTTGTCCTCCTGCACCAGCATGGTTCCAGGCCCATTGTCAAAAGTGGAACGGACATGCACTGGCACATTATATTTTTTTGCAAACTCCACTGATCTGATCTGCAGCACCTTGGCACCCATGCTGGACATTTCCAGCATCTCATCATAAGCGATTCTGTTCAGCTTTCTGGCCTGGGGGCAGACATTGGGATCAGTGGTGAAGACTCCCCGGACATCAGTGAAGATCTCGCAGACTTTGGCCTGTACAGCTGCAGCCAAGGCCACAGCACTGGTATCAGATCCTCCGCGACCCAGGGTGGTCAGGCAGCCGTTCTGGTCACAGCCCTGAAATCCAGTCACCACCAGGACATCGTATTTTTCCAGCATCTCCAACAGGAAATCAGCCTCTATATCCAGGATCCTGGCCCTGCCAAAAGAACGGTCCGTGAGCATGGGGATCTGAAAACCCAGTATAGATCTGGCCTTGATGCCATGCTCCAGAAGCAGCAGGCTGAACAAAGCCACTGAGGTCTGTTCTCCAGTGGTCAAGAGTACATCAAGCTCAGCAGGGTCAGGTCTGGAAGAGAATTCTCCGGCCAAAGCAAGCAGCCTGTCTGTCTCGCCGGCCATGGCAGAGAGCACCACCAGCACCTTGTAGCCTTGCTCCAGTTTTTGCTGCACTTTGGCCTTGACCTGCTGCATGCATTCCTGGTTGGCTACTGAAGTGCCCCCGAATTTTTGGACCACAATCTGCATCGATACCCACACTCCTTACATCTAAAGATTCCAGGCCAGAGGCTGCATTTTTTGCAGCAAGCCTTGCAAGCCAGGTCCAAAGACCTGAATATGCGCAGTTCTGCCTTGCTCCTGCCTGCTTAGGCTGAGCAAGGTGTATTGCTCAGGATATTCCCTGGCAGGCAGATGTTCGCTCCATTCCACAACTATTATCCTGGCTTTTCTTTCAGCCAGGTGCTCCCAGAGGCTGTCCCCGGCCTCGGTCCCGGATAAACGGTACAGATCTAAATGCAGTACTTCTGGATTTGTAGGATAGATATTCACGATATTAAAGCTGGGGCTGCTGACCCGGGCCTGATCCCTGCCAGGCAGCCCTTGGATCAGCCCCCGGACCAGGGTGGTTTTACCTGCGCCAAGCTCGCCCTGCAGCAGTAAAACCAAGGGCAATTGGCCTGTACTGATTATGATCCCAGCCAGGTTTTGGCCCAATTGCAGTGTATCCTGCTCCTCAGGCAGCAATATCTGCAAACCGGATCTGGAGCTATGCTGCAACATTTGGTTTAGTATAGGATTGTTCCTGCAATTGCTAAGGTCTCTGGTCTTTTTTTAGCAGCTTTGCAGTACTGTTAATTGGTCAAAGTTTTCAATACGTCTTCCTTGCCCACTATTCCCACCAGTTTGCCTGCCTTAATTACTGGTATGGTATGATAGTTCTTGCTTACCATGATTTCCGCTACCTCTTCTAGTTCAGCATCCGGCCCAACACAGACCGGATCGGGGGTCATGGCCTGCTCGACTGTGGTGGCGGACATTTTCTGCACTTCCTTTTCCAGGTGACTATAGGAAGATAAGGGAATGATACCGTCAAAAATGGTGAAAATAGTTGGCAGGGGCAATTTTTTTTGCTGGGTGATGATATCGCTCTGGCAGATAATGCCCAGCAGATTGTTCTCCTGGTCCACAACAGGCAGGCCGTTTATATGGTTGTCCAGAAGCAGTGCCGCTGCCTGGGTTATTTTGGTCTGTGGACTGACAGTAATCACGTCTTTAGTCATAATTTCCGAGACTTGCATCTTTGAGTATCTCCTACAGTTGGTGAGCCTAGGGATATGGCAGACAAAAGGGCAGCTCCTGGGCAATTTCCTGGGCCAGATTGCCTCTGTGAGGCATCCTGTCCATTATTCTTTTCCCGGCCAAGCCATGCCAGAATACTCCGGAGCAGGCAGCAGTCAAAGGATCCATTCCTCTAGCCAAAAGGCTGCCCAGCACCCCGGCCAGCACATCTCCTGAGCCCCCCACAGCCAGGCTGGGGCAGGCAAAGGGGGAAATATGGGTGCTTTGGGCAGGGCTGCAAATCACAGTAGCCGCTCCTTTCAGTACTAGGACTACATTTAATTCTGCAGCCAGATGGCTGCAGATGCTGATCCTGTCCTTTTGGACTTCTTTATTGTTCATCCTGCAAAGTCGGGCCATTTCCCCCGGGTGCGGAGTAAGGATGCTGCTTTGGCTTAAGCCTGAACTGCTAAGATCAGTATTGGCTAACCAGTATAGGGCGTCAGCATCAAATACAGTGCCTGGATGCCTGCAATGCAAGTAGGCCTGCAGGAACTCCCGGGCTCCTTCATCCCGGCCTAGGCCAGGTCCCAGCACCACTGCATCAAACATGTCCAGCCTTGGTTCCAGCTCTTCTGCACAACCTGCGGACCAGTTTCTGCCAGGTCCCAGAGGCAGGGTCATGATCTCTGGCCAGCCCTGCTTGATCTCTGGGCAAAGACTTTTAGGGCAGGCTACAGTGACCAGCCCGGCGCCTGAGCGCAGGGCTCCCAGGGCAGTTAGGACCGGGGCGCCAGTTAGGCCTGTGGATCCGCCCAGAATGAGCAAATGGCCGAAATTGCCTTTATGATCCATGGATTTGGCCGGGGGTATGTCCTGTAAAACATGTTCCTGCAGTCCAAAACAGGCAGGGGGATGGTCCTTTATGATCTCTTTGGGGATGCCGATCTTTCTGATTTTTAATCTGCCGCAGTATTCTGCGGCAGTTGGCAGAAAAAGCCCAAGTTTGGCAGCCTCAAAAGTTACGGTGATATCTGCCCGGACTGCGCTTGGGCTTGGTAAACCAGTCCTGCCGTTTAGGCCAGAGGGGATATCCAGGGCCAGGACAAATGCTTCCTGGCCCAGCCTGTTGATATGCTTGATCCGTTCCAGGTAATCTTCGCTCAATTGGCCCTGAAAACCGGTGCCCAGAAGGCCGTCCACAATGATGTCAGGTCTGCTCAGGCCCTGCAAGTTGCACTCTGGCAGGAAAACCAAAGGCACTTTGGATTTTTTGCACAATTGCAGGTGATAAGCGGTTTCTCCCTGGTATTTATCCAGGGCCTTGGTGTGCAGTACCAGAGGCTGGGCCCCGTGATCAGCCAGGTGCCGGGCCAGGGCAAAGGCGTCCCCGCCATTGTTGCCTGATCCGGCAAACAGGGTCACATTTTTATCCTGTACAGGGTCACACTCCAGCAGCAATACATGCAGGGCTTCCCGGCCGGCGTTTTCCATGAGTATCCGGCCGGAGATCCCAAATTCATTGATGCTCAGATTATCCCAATGGGCCATTTCTTCCGGAGTAGGCAAAGGGATATTCATAACTTACTTCCTGTTTTAATTTTCCAGGATAACCAGGCAGCAGGCTTGTTGTCTGCTGTGGGTCAAACTGACATGCACTCTTGCTGTACCCAGGGCTTGGGCCCTGAGGTCTGCAGGGCCGAACAGGCGCATTGTTGGCCGGCCTGAATCAAGATTTTCCACCTCGATCATCCTGGGGCTTATCCCTGCAGAAAATCCAGTGCCCAATGCCTTGGAGGCAGCCTCCTTGGCTGCAAACCTGGAGGCCAAATACTGGACCGGCTCTTGGGGCAGCCTGGCCAACTCTGTCTCCGACAGGATGCGCCTGGCAAATTTAAGGCCGAACCTGGACCAGATACGTTCTATGCGCTCTAGATCCACCAGGTCAATGCCCAGGGAGATGATCATTGCTTTTGGGCCCTGCCTTGCTGATCAGGCTTTAAAATTGCTTATGATGCGCACCATATCCTGCACAGCTTGTTGCATGCCCAGCAGGGCAGCCCGGGCTACTATGCTGTGCCCGATGGAGTATTCCCGTATTGCGCTTACTTGGGCAAAGGCCTGGATGTTGGTGTAATTCAGCCCGTGCCCCAAGTTCACCTCCAGATCCAAATCCCTGGCCAGTTCAATGCCGTCCAAGATTTTCTGCAGTTCATGTTGAGCTTTTGCTTCATTGGAAGCATCAGCATAGCTGCCAGTATGGATTTCAATGTATTGGGCGCCCACTTCCTTGGCAGCCCGGATCTGGCCCTGATCCGGGTCGATGAACAAGCTGCACAGCATGCCTGCGGATTGCAAGGGCTCCAGAAATCTTTGCAGTTCCTTTTCCCGGCCCTGCAAATCCAGGCCCCCTTCAGTTGTCAGCTCCTGGCGTTTTTCAGGTACCAGGCAGACCATGCGGGGTCTGGTCTGCAAGGCAATGGATTGCATTTCAGGAGTGGCAGCCATCTCCAGATGCAGGCCAGTCTGTACTGTCTGTTTTAGAATATGCAGGTCCCTGTCCTGGATATGCCTGCGGTCTTCCCGCAGGTGAACTATAATGCCCTGGGCCCCGCCCAGTTCAGCCAGGCAGGCCGCGTGCACAGGGTCCGGTTCCCGGGCCAGCCTGGCCTGGCGCAGAGTGGCAATGTGATCTACATTTACAACCAGAATAGGCATAGCAGTGTTCTCCTTTCAGGACATGACATTCAAGGCTTTTGGCTAGTGATTTGCTACTTAGCGTTCAGGCCGCTAAAATCAGCAAGTCCATAAACTTTTTTATAAAATAATTAGTTTGGGTCTGTTGGCAGTAAAAGTCAAGGGAAGCGGATGCATATATCTGGATAGCTCTGACTACTTGTTATTCTTGAAGTATTTATTCCATCTTCTTGATCCCCAGGGGCGGGCTCTGGTTCTGTTTATCCTGGCCCATATACAAGGTCAGATGTGGAAAGGGTATTTCAATGCCCTCTTGGTCAAAGCGCTTCTTCAGCCTGCGGTTATATTCCCGGCCCAAAGCCCATTGTTTAATGGGTTTAGTCTTGATCCTGGCCCTGATGATCAGGGCAGATTCTGCAAAACGGTCCAGGCCCAGGATCTCGATGGGTTCCAGGATGTCCTGCCCATAATCCGGGTCGTTGCGCATCTCCTGGTCCACCTCCTTTATGGCCTGTATTACCTGGTCCACATCTTCCTTGTAGGCTACAGCGAGATCAAAAACATATCTGGAGAAGTCCTTGGTCATGTTGGTTACTATATCTATCTTGCCGTTACGCACATAATGTACATTGCCGGATAGATCACGCAGAATGACCATGCGCAGAGTGATCTTCTCCACCAGTCCGCTTTTGCTGTCCAGCTGTACCACGTCTCCCACCCGCAATTGGTCTTCAAACAAGAGGAAAAAACCGCTGATTACGTCTTGGACCAGGTTTTGAGCGCCAAAGGCAACAGCCAGACCCAGGATGCCGGCTGCGGCTATGATAGGGCCGATCTCGATGCCTAGCTTGCCAAGCAGGATTATCCCGGCTACAAATAAGATCAGGATCTTAAAAGCGAGTTGCAGGATGGAGCCCAGGGTCGTGGTCCGTTTCTGGAACTCCTCATCCTTGTTTTGGGTCAGCCTGACCAGCAGTTTGCTGATTATTTTGCTGCTGACCTTGATTGCAGCTATAGCCAAAATCAGAGTGAATAAGATGGGCAGGCCGTTGCTGAATAACCAATTGTTGATCATGGGCATTATTTGATTTATTTCCATGCTGGACTCCTTGCTGACAAATATTGAATAGCCCCTTCTTGTGCGCTGTACTCAGGGCATTTTGCCCAGTCAAAGGGGAATGCAGGGTTGAAGGCAATAGACATGCATGTTTTATAGTCAAATTGTAACTATTCACCATCTACTGTGCCCTGATAAACTAATGTACCGCTGAATAATGACGTCAAATTTTGCAAGTTTCAAAGTTTAAAGTCTTTTGCAGTCCAAGTCCAGCGAGGAAGCACATGCCGCAGCAAAAGGAATACAAACAGGCAGTGGTCCAGCAGGAGGAAGATGGTCAAAGGCTGGATGTCCTCTTAGCCAACAAGCTGCAGGATCTGCATTTTTCCAGGTCCAAAATAGGCAGATGGATTAAAATGGGCCAGGCCAAAATCAACAATCAGGTCTGTCTGAGGCCCGGAACCAGGGTGGCTGCCGGGGATGAGCTGCAGTTGGAGCTTCCAGTGCAGGAAGACGTTCCTTTGCCAATTAAGGGGGATTTGCAGGTCATTTGGCAGGATAGTCAGCTGCTGGTGCTGAACAAGCCTGCTGGCTTAACAGTGCATCCTGCAGCCTCCTGTCATGAGGAGACCCTGGTGCATTACCTGTTGCATAGTTTTCCTGAACTGCAGGATCTGGATCCAGTGCGCCCGGGGATTGTGCACAGACTGGATAAGGACACTTCAGGCCTGCTCTTGGTTGCCAGGACCAAAGATTCACAGCGAGAGCTGGCCAGAGATCTGGCTGGGCGCAGGGTACGCAAACAATATCTGGCTCTGGTCCACGGCTGCCCCCAACAGGCCCAGGGTCAGATAGAGCAGCCCCTGGGCAGGGACCCTGGGGCCAAGGTCAAGATGAAGGTCCTGCCAGACAGCGGGCGGAAGGCAAAAACCTGGTATAGGGTCCTGCAGTCTTTTGAGCATAAGCAGTGCAGCCTGCTGCAGGTGGGTATAGAAACCGGCAGGACACATCAGATCAGGGTGCATCTGGCTTATATAGGACATCCAGTGCTGGGTGATCAGCTCTATGCCAAAAGTGCCTTCAGATCTTTGCTCCAAAGGCATCCTGTCCTGGAAAAGCTTTGCCCCAGGCAAATGCTGCATGCCTGGCGTTTGCAAGTCCGGCACCCAGGGAGCAAGTCCGAATTGAAATTTACACAAAGTGTGCCTGGGGATTTTTACCGGACTTTACTTTTCCTGGAGCAAAAAACGCAGCGTTTGGGGGTAACCGGTGCTGTGGGCTGCGGAAAATCCTCCTTGACCAGTTTGTTGGCTGCTTCTAATATTCCAGTCTGGAATGCGGATAAAGTAGTGGCAGAATTATACAGGCCTTATGCAGATGGCTGGGAGATACTGCGCAGGAATTTTGGCAGCAGGTTTTTTGTCTCAGCCCAGGGAGAGGTGGATAAGGCCAAGCTCTTTCAGGCCATGCAGGGGTCCAGGGCTCTGCAAGAGGAGATACAGGGCTTGATCCATCCCCTGGTACAGCACAGTCTGCAAGAATTTTGGACCAGGTACCAGGGGGCAACTCTGGCTGTGGCCGAGGTGCCCCTACTGGTGGAGGCTGGTTGGCAGAAGCATTTTGATCTTGTGCTGGGGGTGTATTGCCCTGATGCATTGCGCAGGACCTGGCTGTCCGCCAAAAGGGGCTGGGACGCGGAGCAGGCTGCCAAAATGGAATCCTGGCAACTGCCCCAGGAACAGAAGATACAGGGCGTAGATTTAATCTTGGAAAACCCCGGTCATTGGTCCGGGCTGGAAAGCAGGACCCGCAGCCTGCTGCGCGTGCTGCGTTATTTGCGGCGCAGCAGGCTGCAGAGGTTTGTGCATTATCTGCAGCAAATTGAAATAATCTAAGTGCCAGCCAGGGGCTGGTGAACCGAGTCTAAATGCTGCCCATCAGAGACAATATTCCGCGCAGATTTACCCCGTATGCAGCCAGACTGATCATTGCGCTGAACACCATTTTTTTTCTCTACAAGCTGGCTTTGCCCAGAGAAGAGCTTTTGCGGCTTTTTTATCTTTTTGGTGTGGTGCCGGCCAGGTATTTTGATCCCCAGTGGGCCAGTTTCATGGGGTATCCAGAGCTAAGTGCTCTGCCTTTTTTGACCCATATGTTTTTGCATAGCGGACTATTCCATTTTTTTGTCAATATGTGGATCCTGTGGGTGTTTTCCGACAATGTGGAAGACGTCATGGGGCCCTTTAAATTCCTGATTTTCTACTTGTTGTGCGGCCTTTTGGCACTGGGCGGGCATATGCTTATGCACAGCCAATCCACTGTACCTGTGGTCGGGGCCTCAGGGGCCATTGCCGGAGTAATGGGCGCTTATCTGCTCTTGTATCCCCAGGCCCGGGTCTTGACCCTGATACCCGTATTTATCTTTCCTTTCTTTTTTAACTTGCCTGCAGTGGTCTTTTTGGGCCTCTGGTTCATCATTCAGGTAATGTCCGGGCTTTTAGCCAGCCTGGGTCCAGGGGCCAGCGCTGCAGGCGTGGCCTGGTGGGCGCACGCCTTTGGATTTTTGGCCGGACTTTTGCTGCTTAGGTTCTTTAAGGATGAGAAACGCTGCTATTATTGTTTTGACTACAAAAAACAAAAACTGGACGAGTTCTTGTTCAAATAGCAGCATGCAGGATCCGGGCTGCAGAGCAGACAATGCGCCAGTTTCTGCTTTGTTCAGCATTAATTATGGCTGGACATTGTGTACAGACTGGTTTAATAATCGTTTGTTCAGAAAACAGCGCTTCAGGCCAGCGGCCTGGACCAGTTCCGGGTTAACAGATTCAAACAAGGATCAAGCTTATGCTGCAGATTGAAAATTTGCATGTTCAAATTGGAGAAACCAAGGTCCTAAAAGGGGTCAACCTGGAGATTGCTCGCGATGAGACATTTATCCTGTTCGGCCCGAATGGCTCTGGCAAGACTACTTTGCTCATGACCCTGATGGGGTTTGGCGGGTTCGAGGTAACTCAGGGCAGGATCATTTTCCGGGGGCAGGATATCACCCGGATGTCCATTCATGAGCGGGCCAAACTCGGGGTAGGCATGTCCTTTCAGAGGCCGCCCACAATCCACGGCCTGAAGACCAGACAGCTGGTGCAGCTCTGTGCCACAGGCGGGGGAGGCGGGCAGGAGGTGGATGTCCAGGAACTGGCTGCCAAGGTCAAGCTGGAAAAATTCCTGGACCGGGACATTAATGCCGGTTTTTCAGGAGGAGAGATCAAGCGCTCCGAGCTCTTGCAGCTCATGGCCCAGCAACCCAAGTTGTTGCTCTTTGACGAGCCTGAGTCTGGGGTGGATCTGGAGAACATGGCCTTGATCGGCAAGCTGGTCAGGAACCTGCTGGGCCAAGACATTCAGCCTCATCCAAAGTACTCCATGAAAGAACAAAAGGAAAGCAGGGATTCAGCCGGGTTGATCATTACCCACACCGGTTATATTCTGGATTACATCAATGCGGACCGGGGCATGGTCATGTATAACGGGGTGCTTTGCTGCGCAGCCAGGCCCAGGGATATCCTGGAGCACATCAGCGAATATGGATACGAGGAGTGTGTGCGATGTCTGAGATAAATAACAAACCAGAAGACAACAAAAATACCGGCTTGAACAGAGAAGATTTGGACCTGGATTCTTTTAGCTATGAAGGCGGCAGGGCAGAGCTTATTCAGGACTTAAGCCGCCTGGAGGATAAAGACAAGGAACAGCTCCTGATGGCCGGGGTGGACGTCAATGAGCAGGGCAGGAGCGGGACCTTCCTGCATATGGATTATTCCAATGTGCACTGCAATGCCTGCAGGCCCGGGGTGGAGATCCTGGATATCAAGCAGGCCCTGCAAAAATATGATAATTTGCCTGATTATTACTGGCGGATTGTTGACCCTGGTAAGGATAAATATACCCGGGCCGTGGCTGACAAGGTACACGGAGGATATTTCATCCGCACCGAAATAGGGGCCAAGATTACCGAGCCGGTGCAGTCCTGCCTGTTTATCAAAGGTCAGAATGTGGGCCAGAACGTGCACAATATTATAGTGGTGGAGGAAGATTCTGAGCTGCATATAATCACCGGCTGTGCAGTGTCCCATGATGTCCGGGCGGCTTTGCATATGGGTATATCCGAGATTTACATCAAAAAGGGGGGCAAACTGACCTTTACCATGGTCCATAATTGGGGCCAGGATGTACATGTCAGGCCCAGAAGTGCTGGAATAGTGGAAGAAGATGGGGTGTTTATCAATAACTACATTCTGCTCAAGCCTGTCAAATCCGCCCAGCTCTATCCCAATATCCAGCTAAATGGCAAAAACGCCACTGCAGTCTCCAATTCCATTATTGCCACGCCTCCTGGATCCTATGTGAACAGCGGCAGCAAGGTTTCCTTGAATGCGCCTGAGACCAAGGCTGAGATTGTAGCCCGGACCATCACTACAGGCGGAACCATAATCAACCCAGGGCATATTGTGGGCAATGCCTATCCTTGCAAAGGACATTTGGAATGTAAGGGCCTGATCCTGAAGGACGGCATAATCCATGCCATACCTGAACTGGAAGGTAAAGTATCCGGTGTGGAGCTCTCTCATGAGGCTGCAGTGGGCAAAGTGGCCCAGGAGGAAATTGAGTACCTTATGGCCAGGGGCCTGGATGAGGAAGAAGCTACCTCCACTATTGTCCGGGGGTTTTTGAATGTGGATATTATGGGCCTGCCGGACAAGCTCAAGCAGGCCATTGATAAGACAGTGCAGGAAGCTGGAGAGGAGATGTTCTGATTTTTCCCTGGAGACTCAAGGGATTTCGTTTAGTTTGAGCAGGGCCGCAGGTGCATCAGGATCCTGCTTTGAATAGAGCAGACTATTTTCCTTAAGGAAATTAAGCCCTTGTTTGATGAACTCCTGATGTCCAGTTTCAGGCTTAATTCCCGGGCAATAGTCCTGGGCCAGACGCCAGCTTTGTATGTCCTGCAGATTGCCTTTGAAAAATGGCCAGGCCCGGCAGATATCAGGCTTGAGTTGGTGCACCAGGCAGCCCTGATTCCTGCTGAAGAACAGGCAGCATCCATTGCTGCTCTTGAGCATTGCTTTGCCTGATTTCTGCACGGTGTATCTTGACTTGAACTTTTCCCGGCCCAGGTCCAGACCTGTGCAAAGGCGGCTTATATCGGTAGAGCTGAGTACTATGCCTCCCTCCCCAATGCAGCATTGCCCGCACATTTGGCAAGTAAAGACCCTGTTATTATCCTGCATTAAGTCCTTCCTGTAATTTCTTTATGCATCAACATGATACAGGAATCTTCAAAAACTTTTATGCCCTGGGGTTCAAGCATGGCCCTGGCTTCTGGGCTGCTGACACCTTGCTGCATCCAGAAAGCCAGAGGCCTGGGTTCAAGCTGCAAGGTTTCTCTGGCATGATCAGCGCAAAAGTCCGAGGCCCGGAATAGGTTGACCAGATCTATGTACTGCGGGATTTGCTGCAGGTTCTGATATGTGGGCAGGCCCCAGATGTTTTGTCTTTTAGGATGCACTGGAAATACAGTGAAGCCGGCCTTGATCAGGTATTGGCCCACACGGTGCACTGGTTGTTCAGGGCTGTCCTTGGCTCCGAGTATAGCTATGTTCTGTACGCGGGAAAACAATTGCTGTAGGTTTTGGTTGTCTTGCATTTTGTCTCATGATGTTTTGCAGGTGGATGTTGAACCGAAATTATACTCATGTTGATCAGGATAATGCAAGCTGTGTGACTGGAAAAAAGGAGGAGGCATGTTTGAATCCCTGGAGCAAGTTCCTATAGAGGAGCTGCAATGGAGGTGGGCCAGGTGCAGGAAGCTACTTCAGGAGCAGATCCCTGAAGCAGAGGGCTTGCTGGCCTTTTCCAGAGTTCAGATTTATTGGCTTAGCGGGCACTTCGGCAATGGCTTGTTTTGGCTGCCTCTTCAGGGCGAGCCTGTGCTTTTGCTGCGTAAGGGTATTGAGCGCGCCAGGCTGGAATCAGCTGTGCAAGAGCTGCATCCGTTCAGATCTTTTGCTGATTTGCCTCAGGTGCTTTCAGAATTAGGCAGTGCATTGCCCACAGAAGTGGCTGCAGAAATGTCAGGATTGAGCTGGGGTCTGGGTCAGAATCTGAGCAAGAAGCTGCATTGGGTACAATTTTTTGCTGCAGACCATGTTTTAAGTCAGGCCCGTATGCTCAAATCTCACTGGGAACTGCAGAAGATAACCCTGGCCGGAGAAAGGCATGCCCGGGTATTGCGTGATAATCTGCCCCAAAAGATCGCAGTGGGTAAAAGCGAGTTGGAGCTGGCCAGAATGGCCTGGCAGGAAAGTTTTCTGCAAGGCCATCAGGGGCTTATACGCATGGGCGGTCCTGGAGAAGAGCTTTTTCTGGGTTCGGTCAGCGCCGGGGATTCCGGAAATTATCCAACCAGTTATAACGGTCCGGTAGGCTTAAGGGGTGTGCATCCTGCTTTGCCATATATGGGCTATGCCGGCCAGATCTGGAAAAAGGGCCAGGTCCTGATGATGGACACAGTCTTTGCTCTGGAAGGCTATCACACAGACAAGTCCCAGGTCTATTTTGCAGGCCGGAAACAGGAAATTCCAAACCAGGTACAAAAGGCTCAGGATTTTTGTGTTGGGCTGCAGGATTGGCTGGTGCAGAATTTGAAGCCCGGGGCTATTCCGGCTGAGCTGTACAATTACTGCCTGCAGCAGGCCGAAGAGCAGGGCTGGAGAGATGGCTTTATGGGCCTGGGTGGAAACAAGGTGCCTTTTGTGGGGCACGGGATAGGGCTTGTGGTTGATGAATATCCGCCATTGGCTGATAAGTTTGAACAACCCCTGGAGGAAAATACTGTCCTGGCCCTGGAACCCAAGATAGGTCTGACAGGATTAGGTATGGTGGGTGTGGAGAATACCTATCGGGTTACAGAAAAAGGCGGGGAAAGCATGACTGGAGGAGAAGGGGACATCATCTGTATAGACTGAAAAAATGGTCCTTGACAAGCTACAATGGCAAGATTTATATAATTTTTTCCATGCACAGGGCCACTAGCTCAACTGGCAGAGCAGCGGACTCTTAATCCGAAGGTTGAAGGTTCGATTCCTTCGTGGCCCACCATAGATTTCAAGGGGTTGTAGTGATTTTTTGTCTAGGTGACTCATCCCTCTGTCTCACCACCCCTTTAAGGGGATTCTCCTTGCGGCTCAAACAGTCTTGCCTGAAAAGGGTAATGCCTTTGCTGTTCCCTTATTATCTCCGTCAATTCATCGATCATGGGAATCCAGTCGTACTCCCACCCGCCGCCTCGTCTTTTCCTGGTCCAAAGCTTTATTCTGCTGTGGTGCCAATCCAAATCCGCAGGCTGAATTTGAAAGATTTCCATCATTCTGCCAGCAGTATATAGGCAGCATAGCAATATTCTTTTTTCCTGCCCGGAAGCCGCGTTGACCACTTTCCAAAAGTCTTCTTCAGGTGGCACATAACGAGGCTTTTTGTCTTCTCCTTACCGTTCCACGTTCCAAGGGTTTGGCGCTCTGACCATCTTGCGCTTGATTCCCCAGTTGTAGGCTCGGACCAGGTGTATCCTGCTCTTGTTTGCCCTGTGCCCTGAAACTTCCCTGGCAATACGATCCAGGTGGTCCTCTAACTGGGCATAGGTTATTTCTTCCACAGGGGTTGAGGGTTTAACATCATTGTAAAGGCGCTTAAAAACGAGTTTCTTTTCAGTCCATGTCTTGCTGCTCACTCTCTCTTGCACGTGATCTAAGTAATCGGTGGCGAACTCATGAAGGGTCCAGCAGTACGTGCGGGTCAATTTCAGCAGCTCCCGCGCATGGTCTTTTTCCTGTAACTCCCACCTCTGCGCCTCTTCCCAGGTCTTGAATCTCTTTACTTTCTGTTTGCCTCCTATTTTGACTCGACCGTAGGGTGTTCTTTTTCCCCTCCTGTCTTTTTTCCATACTGGCATTGGTTGTCTCCTTAAACTGGGACCACAAGGCTCTTTCCACCAGGGCCTCAAAGAAGAACCAACGCCCGCCAATCTTTACACCCCCAAACGAACGTGGGTTATTGTATACAGTTGAATATGGCAGGGCAAGATCTTCAGCCGGCTGTTTTACGGTTCTTCTTTTACCTACACAGGACTCTAACCCTGGATCTGCACCGTTAAGACCTTTGTAGGTAAAGCCCGGCAAAGCGAGCTGTACCGGCTGGTCAAAAAGGATCGGGGCTGGCTGATTGACGCTATGGAAGTGGCGGATGAGGTGCTGGAGCCCATAGAGCATGAAATGTAGCTGAGAATATGCTGCGCAGACCCTTTGACCCCCTGAGCTTCCTGCAAGATGAGCTGCGCCTAAAGGTCGTCCTGGATCCCAGGGGCAAGATCATTCTTAAAGGCATGGGCTCCCTTGCCCCCAGGCACAGGAAGCGGGCCAAGTGGGTGTTGGGAGATCTATGACAAGCTTTTGCATATGCAGCTGGACGCACCTAAAAAGGAGCTACGGCCCTCGGTGCGCAAGCTGCTGACACAGGGGAGGATTGTGATTCGGGGTGGGAGGTATGTTTTGCCTTGATTTTTGACTCTGAGGAAGCGGCTTTATTGACTTTATTGGTCGGGTGAGGCAGAAATTAAGAATATATGTTTATTATTAAATAATTTCGTCGTCACCTATAATCGCATGGCAAGGAAATAGAGGAAATTAAGGCCGCCCTTGCTGCCGCACCCAAAATTCATGTTTCAAAAGAGGCCCCTGGGGCCAATGATGGGAAGGATGGCGATATTTTTTTCAGGTTGAGAAGTAAGCCGCCGCTTAACCAATGCGTCAACGGGACCTGTTTTCCGCTGCCGCTCCAGTGTGCCAAAAAAGGACTGATATCAGTTCATGCTGTACAAGAGATGAGGGAAAGCCCCTCGGAATCGACGTGGAGGCGTGGGTTCCAAACCACCTTCTTACTGTCCAGGTGGCAACCGGCATAGAGGTGGCATTAACTTGTATGCAGGCTCTTTTACGGAACTTGGGAACCCGTCGCTTCGATGGCAAGGGAGACATTCAAGTGCAGGCACAATATAAGAATGAGAGTACCGATGCGACGAAGCACAGGGACGGAATCACCAGTAGTAGCGAGGAGGGTGCTGTAATGGTACCGGAGCAAAAGGCTGGCATTATCCAGTCTGCTGTTACGGATCAAGCGCGAGTCGGGAGGAATCCGGATGGTCAGGCGAAACCTCGACATTGGTTGGATAATAAGAGCCGTATGTGAATCCGAAAGATTCACATACGGTTCTGTGAGGACCTGTGGGGGGTTGTCACGGGCAACTCGGCTAAAAACCAGTAAGTTTAAACGTTGGCCTGGAAGTAAATCCTGAATGGACATAGCGTATTCGGTGAACGGCGTGCCCATTCGCTTGACCTATGAGCGGTGGTA
>CAZLUR010000046.1:0-18365 GCA_964562725.1 uncultured Desulfohalobiaceae bacterium
GACGGTTAGAAGCTTGAATATAGTCTATAAAGACTATTTACAAACAACTCAGTACCAGGCATACAGTCTTTACATCAACTGAAAATCAAAAAGGAGTTTAACCATGCTCAGCGCAAAAATGGAAGAAGTCTTGAACAAACAGGTCAATGCTGAACTTTATTCTGCTTATCTTTATCTGTCCATGTCTGCTTATTTCAGCGAAATCAATCTAAACGGGTTTGCCCACTGGATGCGCCTTCAGGCCCAGGAAGAGCTTTCCCATGCCCTGAAAATCTACGACTACGTAAATGAACGGGGTGGAAGGCCTTTTCTGGACGCCATTGATGCTCCTCCCAAATCATGGGACTCGCCCAGCCACGTATTTGAAAATGTCCTGAACCACGAACAAAAAGTAACAGCAATGATCAATAGCCTGGTGGATCAGGCCATCAAGGAAAAAGACCACGCCACCAACAATTTTCTGCAGTGGTTTGTGTCCGAGCAGGTGGAAGAGGAAGCCAGCGCCAATGAGGTCCTGCAAAAGGTGAAAATGGCTGGGGACCAAGGCGGAGGATTGTTTATGCTGGACCAGGAACTGGGCAAAAGGGTCCTGGCCCCTGATCCAGAAATGTAGGGGCATGCCGGGGGCATGCCCTGGAAAGTCCGGCGGGATGCCCTCTTGACGCTGAAAACCCTGTAGTTTGCCAGGACAGCACCTTGGTCCAGGCTTGCACTGCCTCAGTTTTCCCTGATCTGCCAGAATTCAATTTGAGGCCAGTCCTGCATGGTGCGCTCCAAGCGCCATTTGTTGGAGAACATCAAGGCTGGATAGCCTTCTGCATCCTGCAATATGCTGTTCAAGTGCTGTTTTTTGAATTCCTGCAGGGCCTTTTTGTCCTGGGCCCAAATCCAACGCACCGTATAATAATCCAAGGGTTCGTAGCTGGCCTGGACGCCATATTCCTTGGCCAGCCTGGCTGCAGTGACATCAAACTGCAATGCACCCACAGCACCCAAAATATAATCCCTGCCATTGACAGGCCTGAACAGTTGGATAGCACCTTCCTCTGTTAGTTGATACAAGCCTTTTTCCAGCTGCTTGGATTTGAAAGGGTCCCTGAGAAGCACCCTGCGGAAAAATTCTGGAGCAAAACTGGGGATATCCTGAAATTTCAAAGGCTCCTTTTGGCTCAGGGTATCCCCGATCCGCAAAATACCATGATTCTGGATGCCAATTATATCTCCTGGCCAGGCCTCCCGGGTGCCTGAACGGTCCTGGGCCATGAACATTATAGCCTGGGCCAGATTGATGTTCTTGTGCAGCCTGTGATGGCGAACCTGCATGCCTTGCTGGAACCTGCCGGAACAAATGCGCAGAAAAGCTATCCTGTCCCGGTGGTCCGGATCCATATTGGCCTGGATCTTGAAAACCACCCCTGAAAATTCAGGTTCTTCCGGCCTGACTTGTCTGCTCTGGGCTGTCCTGGGCCTGGGGGCAGGCGCCAAACTGACAAATGTCTCCAAAAGCTCCTGGATGCCGAAGCTATTGATGGCGCTGCCATAAAATACCGGGGTTTGCCTGCCCTCTAGGTAGGCCCGGGGCTCAAAGGGATAACCTGCCCCTTGCAGCAGCTCTACATCCTGGCGTAACTCGTGGGCTGCAGATTTGCCCAGCATTTGGTCCAGGCGGGGATCTCCAAGCTCAGAGATAAGAATTGTCTGCCGGGGACGGGTGGTTTTGTTTGCTATTGGCTCAAAAAACCTGACTGCACCGCGCCTCAAGTCGTAGACCCCTTTAAAGTTTTGGCCCATACCAATGGGCCAGGTCAATGGCACAGCCTGGATGCCCAGGCTTTGTTCAATGTCATCCAAAAGTTCAAATGGGTCCCGGCCGTTTCTGTCCAGCTTGTTGATCAGAGTCATGATCGGAGTGGAGCGCAGGCGGCAGACCTCCATTAATTTTTTGGTCTGGCTTTCCACCCCTTTGGCGTTGTCTATGACCATCAGTGCTGAATCCACAGCAGTCAGCACCCGATAAGTATCCTCGGAGAAATCCTGATGCCCTGGCGTATCTAAAAGATTGATCTCATAACCCTGGTAAAAAAATTTCATCACCGAGGAGGTCACAGAGATCCCTCTTTGCTGCTCCACATCCATCCAGTCCGAAGTGGCATGCCTCCCGCTCTTCTTAGCCTTGATGGAGCCTGCGTTTTGTATGGCGCCGCCGAACAGCAGCAATTTCTCGGTCAAGGTGGTCTTGCCGGCGTCAGGATGGCTGATAATGCCAAAGGTCCGTCGTTTTTGGATCTCGCGCTGCAGTTGCTTCTGAGTTGGATATTGGTCCATAAGGTTACTATTGGTGGGTCAAGGCTAATAATTATTCAGCGCAGGAGACGCAAAGCTCTGATTCAGGCACTGCCTGGCGGATTTGATTTCTGGTTTGATTGTCCATAGCAAAAGAATATAGTATATCTATTTTTGTTTCCAAGATCAAGTTCTGCCTGAAACAAAGTCAATTTACTTAAAACCTCAGTCTATCAAAGGATTCTGATTTAACTGGCCATCAAAGTGAACCTCTCCTGCAGCTTGAAATTAGACAGGGATCGATTATACAGTCTGGCTATGCTTGAAATCAAACACTTACCAGAGACAGATATCTTTTACGCCTTGGAACAGGGTGCCAGCCTGATTACTGTCAATCGCAGGCTGTCTCGCAGCTTCCTGCAACGATTCCACCATCAGCAGCAGGTCCAAGGGCGCATGGTTTGGGAAACCCCGGACATCCTGCCCTGGGCCAGCTGGATCGCCCGCTGGCTGGAAAATGCCTCCTATCTGCAACCTGATGCCCTGCACCCTGTGCCCATTAGCCAGGATCAGGAATTGGCCCTTTGGGAGGAGATCATCCGTTCCTCCAGCCGGGCCCAGGGCCTGATGTACCTGGGAGAAACCGCCAGACAAGTGCGCCAGGCCTGGATATTGTTCCGGCACTGGAACCTGGAAAAACACCATGACCCCCAGCTCTGGGTCTCCCCGGACCAGGAGGCCTTTCTGGAATGGAGCCGCCAGTTCCAGGACCGGCTGGACAGCTGCGGCTGGCTGGAAGAGGCCAGACAGCCTGAGTATGTGGCCTGGCTGTTGGCAAATAAAATCCTTTCCTGCCCAAAAGGCATTATACTGGCCGGTTTCGAGCAGCTCAGCCCGGTTCAAGAGCACATTCTGGGCCTCCTGCAGGACCAGGCTGGTCCAGTCTACGCCTTGCTGCTCCAGGGACACAAAGGCAGGGTGCACGCTGTACCTCTAGCTGACAGGCAGCAGGAAATGCTTAGTGCAGCCCTATGGACTCGCAAACACCTGCAAATAAGCCTGGATCAGCGCATTGGGATCATTGTCCCGGACCTCTCCCAGGTCCGTCAGGAACTTATGCATACATTTGACTCTGTCTTGCACCCTGAGGCCCAGACAAGCCCCCTGCCCCCCCAGGACCGGATCTATGACATCTCCCTGGGACAGGCCTTGTATGACTACCCTTTGGTGCAGGCAGCTCTGCATATTTTGGATCTGGGCCAAAACCCTCTGCCCTTTAGTACTATAAGTGCCTTGTTGACCTCTCCCTTTCTGGCTGGAGCAAAAAGGGAATTCCTTGTCCGGGGCGGATTGGAGGCCGCAATAAGAGACCGGCGCGAGACAGCAGTTGCCTGGCAGCACCTTTTGCGCCTGGCAAAGGCAGGTACTGCAGATACAGGCCCCAGCCCCCTGCTGGCCCAGGCTTTGAGCGCGTTCCAGGCCAGATGGCGAGCAATGCCCGGCACACAGCCCCCCAGCGCCTGGGCTCAGAGCCTGGACCTGCTGCTGCAGGACATGGGCTGGCCCGGGGAACAAAGCCTGAGGAGCGAAGAATTCCAGACTGTGCAAGCCTGGCAAACCTGTTTGCAGCGTTTGGCCGCAATGGAGCGGATCATCCCGGAAATGACCCTGGACCAAGCCAGGAGCCGCCTGCAGGGCATCCTGGGCCAAACCATATTCCAGCCTGAACGGCCCAATGTCCAGGTACAGATCATGGGCATGCTGGAGGCTGTGGGCGAGCGCTTTGAGCGGATCTGGGTCATGGGCCTCAGTGATCAGATCTGGCCTCCCAGCCCCGAGCCCAACCCTTTTCTGCCTGCTGCCCTGCAGCGCAGGCTGGACATGCCCCGCTCCAGCCCGGAACATGAACTGCTCTATGCCCGCAAAATCACAGACCACCTAAAGCAAAGCGCTGCCCGGGTCATGCTTAGTTACCCCCTGCGGGAGGAAGACCGCGACCTCTTGCCCAGCCCTTTAATCCAGGGGGTTCCCAGTTTGGATCACCAAGACCTGCACCTGGGGCCTAGTCCTGATCCCTGGCTGGACCGGTCCAGTTCGGACCAGCTGGAATATTTCCAGGACGAACAGGGCCCGGGCCTGCCCATACCAAGCCCGGCCCCTGGAGGCAGCAGCCTGCTCCGGGCCCAGGCCGCCTGCCCCTTTCAGGGCTTTGCCCGCCACCGTCTGGGGGCAAAGAGTCCGGAGGGACCAGTCCCCGGGCTAGGTCCGCCTGAACGGGGCACAATTATGCACTCTGCCCTGGAATATTTCTGGCAGACCTGCCGGGACCAGGCCACGCTGCTCAGCTTGTCCCTGGAAAAACGCTCCCAATGGATCAGCACTGCTGTACAGCAGGCCATAAAAGACCTGCAAACCAAACGCCCCCTGACCATGAGCAAGGAGTTTGTGGCCCTGGAAGCAGAGCGGCTGCAGAACCTCCTGCAGGAATGGCTGGAATTGGAGGCCCTGCGCAGCCCTTTTCAAGTCCATGCCTTGGAGAAACGCTTTGATATCTGCATCAGCGGCCTGCAGTTAAACGTAATGGTGGACCGCCTGGACCGCCTGGAAAATGGCAAGCTGCTGGTCATTGACTATAAAGCAGGCCGGCACTCTATGTCTGAGTGGTTCCAAGAGCGGCCAGTGGAACCCCAGGTACCTCTGTACAGCCTGTTCTGCCCTGAACCGGTGGCTGGAGTCTATTTCGGTGTAGTACGCAAAGGGCAGTCCTGCTTTGTGGGTCTGGGCCAGGAAACCGGTATTGTGCCAGGATGCCTGGGATTTGCCGAGCATAAGCTGACCAAGGATTTTGCCGGCTGGGAAGACCTCCTGGCAGCCTGGAGGACCAGTCTGGAAGCCCTGGCAGGCGAGTATGTCCGCGGCGAGGCCCGGGTGGAGCCCAGCAGCCCTCAGGCCTGTCGGCAATGCGACCTGCACTCCCTATGCCGGGTCTTTGAGCTCCAGGGCCATTAGCTGCTCCCAGGCAAAATGATCCGGTGAATAATTGCAAAACCATAAATAAGGACCCTAATGTCTTTCCAGGTCATTGATGCTGAACAAAGGGCAGCCGCCCTGGATCCTGAGCAATCCTTCATTGTCCAGGCCCCGGCTGGCTCGGGCAAGACTGAACTCTTGACCCAGCGGACCCTGGCCCTGCTAGCCAAAGTCCAGGCCCCTGAAGAGGTCATTGCCATCACATTTACCCGCAAGGCTGCTGCTGAAATGCGGGAACGGATCCTGCAAGCCCTGCACCGGGCGGCCAGTGCAGAAAATCCAGAGCCCGGGCCAGCAAAAACTACCCAGGACCTGGCAGGTCAGGTCCTGGCCCAAAGCAAAAAACTGGGCTGGGACCTGGAATCCTCCCCGGCCAGACTGCGCATCCAGACCATCGATTCCTTATGCTCAGGCCTGGTCTCCTGCATGCCCCTTCTTTCCAAGCTGGGCGGGCAGGGGCGGATCAGCGAGCACCCTGAAGAGATATACCTGCAGGCCGCCCAAGCCACAGTAGCAGAACTCAAAAATGACTGTCCCTGGTCTTTTTCCATACAGACCCTGCTGCGCCATCTAGACAATGATACTGACAAGGCCTGCCATCTAATAGCCGGGATGCTGCCCAAGAGGGAGCAGTGGCTGCGCCACCTGGCAGACCCGGGCAACCGGCAGGTACAAAGACCCCGCCTGGAACAGGCCCTGGACCGAGCCGTGCAAGAAGCCTTGCGGGAAGTGCGGGAGCTTATTTTGAACCAGGAGGCCCGCAAGCTTTTAGACCTGGTCAGGTTTGCCGCCTCCAACCTGCCTGAGCCGGACAAGCTGCCCATGCTCTGCAAATTAGCCCAATCAACTGACCTGCCCCAGCAGACCAGTCAGGAACTGTCTCTGTGGCAGGGCCTGGCTGAATTTTGCCTGACCAAAAACGGTGAGTTCCGCAAACGGGCGGATAAAAACCTGGGTTTTCCCGCCCCCAGCAGCAGCAAGGACCCGCAGGCCAAGGCCCTGTTCCAGGAAAAAAAAGAGGAATTTGCCGCCTGCATGCAGGCCTTGAGTTCTATCCCCGGCCTGAAAAAAAAGCTGCAAGAGGTCTGCTTTCTGCCTCTGCCTGAATACACCCAGGAGCAATGGACTGTCCTGGAGGCCCTGTTTGATGTCCTGCGCCTGGCTGTGGCCCAACTGCATCTGTTATTCCAGGATCAGGCCCAAATGGATTTTGCCGAAATCTCCAGCCGGGCCCAGCTTGCCCTGGGCTCTTGGCTGGAGCCCACTGACCTGGCCCTGATCCTGGACAGGCGCATTCAACACCTGCTCATTGATGAATTCCAGGACACAAGCATTTCCCAGTTCCTGCTCCTGCAGACCCTGACCGCAGGCTGGGCCCCTGGGGACGGACGGACTTTTTTTGCCGTAGGCGATCCCATGCAGTCCATTTACAGCTTCCGGGAGGCAGAGGTAGGACTCTTTCTGCAGGCCAGACAGAGCGGATTGGGCCATATTCCCCTTACTGCCTTGACTTTATCCGTCAATTTCCGCTCCCAGGCAGGAATAGTACACTGGCTGAACCAGACCTTTCCCCAGGTCCTGCCCAGTGAAGAAGATCCCTTGACCGGCAGTGTCCCGTATGCCAGGGCAGATGCTTTTCATGCCCAGGCCAAGCCCAGGGCAGTTTGTATACATCCTTTTTGGGATGCCCGGTATGGCCCTGAAGCCCAGACAGTGATCTCCCTCATCCTCCGGGCCAGGAAAGAAAATCCCCAGGGCACAGTCGCAGTCCTGGTCCGCAGCCGCTTGCATTTGCAGGCTATCATGCCTGCCTTGCGCAGGGCCGGCCTGCACTTTCAGGCCCTGGACATCGATGCCCTGAGTCAGCGCCCGGTGATTCAAGACCTGTGCTCCCTGGCCAAAGCCTTGCAGCATCCAGGACACAACCTGGCCTGGCTGGCAGTGCTCCGCGCCCCCTGGTGCGGCCTGGGCCTGGAAGATCTGGATATTTTGAGCGGAGACAAACACCACTTTTCAGTGCTGAGCAGGCTCCTGGATGAAGGCGTGGTTTGCAGGCTCAGCGCCCAGGGCCAAAAGCGCCTGCGCCGAGTCAGACTGATCCTGGAAAACGCCTTGCAGCAAAGGCAGCGCACAGGCCTGCGCAGGCAGATTGAGTCCTGCTGGCAGGCCCTGGGCGGACCGGACTGCCTGCAGACAGAAAGCGAAGGCCAGGATGCAGAGGTATTTTTTCAGCTGCTGCAAAACCAGTTCGCATCAGCCCCGCATGAACTGGTGGATAAACTGGACCAGGCATTGATCAGCCTGTTTGCTCGGCCAGAGACCCAGGCAGATCAAAGCCTGCAGCTTATGACCATTCATCGGGCCAAGGGCCTGCAGTTTGATACAGTCATTTTGCCCGGACTAGGCCGCAGCACCAGACCGGATGAACACCAACTCCTGGTCTGGCTGGAAAGATCCAGGCCTGACGGGCACAGTGAGCTGCTCATGGCACCCAGGACCGAGACCGGAAAAGATACTGATCGGATTTATGCCTATATCCAGCGCCTGATCAGGCATAAGGTCCAGCATGAAGACGGGCGCCTATTGTATGTGGCAGCCACCAGGGCCAGGAAGCACTTGCATCTTTTAGGCCATTGCAATCTGAATGAGCAGGGCCGGGTTCGCCAGCCAGAGGCCAATTCCTTACTGGCCACTTTGTGGCCTGCAGTCCGGGAAGAATTCGAGCAGGCAGCCAAGGCCGGAGCAGTAAAGGACTCCGACCTGCAGAAAGCACAAAAAGAATCTGGGCAGACAGCCCCCGGACAAACCCTGTACCGTCTGAAGCCCGGCTGGCAGGCACCGCAGTTTCCCTCTGGCCTGCAGCCAGCAACAGGCCGGGAATCAATCCCGGACCAGGAAGACATCATCTTTGACTGGGCCGGGGAAATTGTGCGCTGCGTAGGCACTTGTGTGCATGGCTGGCTCCTGGTCCTGGCCAGGGAAGGCCTGCAGGCCTGGGACCGGGAAAAAGTGCACAGCCTGCGGCAGACATTCTCCCGCCAGCTCCTGGAACTGGGCCTTCTGGAAAAAGAACTGGAAAAAGGGGTGACTTTGGTGCAGGAGGCCCTGGAGAATACCCTGCAGGATCCTTTAGGACGCTGGATCTTGGCCCCCCACAGGCAGGCCAAAAACGAATACGCCCTAAGCGGATTGATCAAGGGCCAGGTCACTTCTGTAGTCATGGACCGGAGCTTTGTGGATGCAAAAGGCCGGCGCTGGGTTATTGATTATAAGACCAGCAGGCACACAGGAACTGACCTGCAAGGATTTTTGGACCAGGAGCAAGCCCGCTACCAGGGGCAGATGGAGATCTACGCCAGGCTTATGCAGGCCAGAGAGCAAAGACCCATCCGCCTGGGCCTGTATTTCCCCCTGCTCTCTGGCTGGCGAAACTGGACCTGGCCTGCATAAGCAAGCAATCTAAGTTTAAAAGGCAAACATAGATGCCTGCAGGGCACATTAATCAAACAACTTTGACTGTCGGAGCACTGGCCATTTGCTAAAAACTGCGCCCTGGATCTTTATTTCAAGCTGAACAGTCCAAGAGCACTTTCATTGCTCCGGGTTGCCCTGCCTGTTCCAGGGCTATTCTGGCTTCAGACAGGCCAAATACTGCCTGCACCAAGGGCAGGACATCTATCCATTGCCGGGCCAGAAAATGCAAAGCCAGCCTAAGATCTCCGCAGCGTGAACCCAGCAGGTTGATCTCATTGACTACCACCTGTGCCAAATCCAAGCTGGTCTGCTGACGGCAAGTGGTTTTGAGCAGCACTGTACCCTGGGCGCGGACCAAATCCAGGGCAGATTGGATGCCCTGGGGCCGGCCGGTGCATTCAACCACCAGGTCAAACCCAGGCAGTGTTTCCGAACAGGGCTGGCCGGCAGGGCATAAAACCGTATGCAGGCCCTTGGCTTTGGCCAGCTCAAGCTTTTTTGCATGTCTGCCGATAAGCACCACGTCAGCTGTGCAATGGGTCAAGACCAAAGCGCAGAGCAGCCCAAGCTTGCCATCCCCCAGGACAGCCACCCTGTTTTTAGCGCTAATATGCACCTGCTGGCTGACCTGTAAGGCAGCAGCCAGTGGTTCAGCCCAGACAGCTTCCTGATCCTGTACTGAGTCCGGTACCAGGTGCAGATTGGAGGCAGGCAGAGCTACATACCGGGCAAAAGCCCCTTTCTGCCCTTTGATGCCCAGCACTGATCTATGCGGGCAGTGCCTAGCATTGCCTTGCAGACACCAGGCGCAGCTGCCGCAGCCGCAATTAATGTCCCCCACCACCCGCTGGCCAATGAGTTCCGGATGATTTGGGGCCTTAACCACCCGGCCCACGAATTCGTGACCCAAAATGCCCTGAAAATTATGGTAGCCAGCCAAAAGCTCCAGGTCTGTAGCACAGATCCCGGCCAGCAGGATCTGGACCAGGGCTTCCCCAGGGCCGGGCTGGGGTTGGGCTATTTCCAGGATCTGCAGACCTTGATTGGAGACAAAAGCAGCAAGCATGAAAGAATAAATCTCCGACGATCTTTAAGTTTCTTGGGCTCAATTAATTGGATACAGGCCATTCAACACAAAAAATTCCCAGGGCTTGATCCAGTTTTGAGCCTTGCCCCGGCCTGTGGTCATTGCATTTCTGGGCCAGGGCAAGGTATGCATTAGACTCAGCTGCCCTTTACACCCTTGGCGATGCGCTCACCGATCTGTTTATCAATGTTTCGCCAATACTCTAAGGCCCGCTCCAGTACAGGTTCGGACACACCTTTTTTCAGATGCCCCACCACGTTGGATACCAGCCGCTCACGCTGGGCATCATCCATGACCTCCCGGACCAGGGTGCCTGGCTGGCCAAAGTCGTCATCGTCCTTGCGCAGAGTGTAGGCAGAGCGTATAAACTCTCCGCTGGCACTCCAGACCGCATCTTCGGGATAGCGTTCAGGATCGGCCTGTGAGCCGCCCTTGGTGTTCGGGGCGTAGACAGGATCGGTGACGTTTTCAATGCGCATCCTGCCGCGCTGGCTGTAGCTGTGTACGGCAGATTTGGGCCGGTTGACCGGAATCTGCTTGTAGTTGACCCCCAGGCGGGCCCGATGGGCATCAGCATAGGAAAAAAGCCTGGCCAGCAGCATCTTATCCGGGCTGGGACCGATTCCGGGCACGAAGCTGTTGGGTTCAAAGGCTGCCTGTTCAATTTCAGTGTGAAAGTCTGTGGGGTTCTGGTTCAGGGTGAGACGACCCACCTCGTGCAGGGGATAGTCCCCGTGGGGCCAGACCTTGGTCAGATCAAAGGGGTTGAACCTGTAGCTCTCCGCCTCCTCAAAAGGCATGATCTGCACGTAGAGGGTCCAGCTGGGGTAATTGCCCTGCTTAATGGCCTCACCCAGGTCGCGCCGGTGGTAGTCAGCGTCTTCGCCGGCAATACGGTCAGCCTCCTGGTCTGTCAGGAAATCTATGCCCTGGTCCGTCTTGAATTGATACTTGACCCAGAACCTTTCTCCCTCGGCGTTAACCCACATGTAGGTGTGGCTGCTGTACCCGTTCATATGTCGATAGCTTTTGGGCACGCCGCGATCACTCATCAATATGGTCACCTGGTGGGCTGATTCAGGGGACTGGGTCCAGAAGTCCCACTGCATGTCGTGGTCGCGCAGGCCGGTGTCCGCCCGACGCTTCTGGGAATGGATGAAATGCTGGAATTTCATGGGATCGCGCACAAAGAAGACCGGGGTATTATTGCCCACCATGTCATAATTGCCCTCGGTGGTATAAAATTTGAGGGCAAATCCGCGCACATCCCGCCAGGTATCCGGACTGCCGGCCTCTCCGGCTACAGTTGAGAATCTGGCCAAGACCTCGGTCTTTGTGCCCGGTTGGAACAGGGAGGCCTTGGTGTAGGCACTGACATCCCGGGTGACCTCGAAATGGCCGAAGGCGCCGGAGCCCTTGGCATGGGGCTGGCGGTCAGGGATCATCTCCCGGTTGAAATTGGCCATCTGTTCCAAGAGATAATGGTCCTGGAGCAAAACAGGGCCATTCGGACCTACTGTAAGGGAAAACTCGGTACTGGATACCGGGTTACCGGCATCATTTGTTGTTGGTTTGCGCTTTTCATCAGCCATGTTTGTACCTCCTTAACTAACTGTTTTACATTTTTTCCAGCAAAAAAGACGCCGTCTGCAGCAAGATCCATTAACAAAGCTGTATAGGTTATTATGCAGTCAATTTAGATCTCCAATTTTTTCACTTGAGAGTTCAGAGTTCAAGGTTCAACGTTCAAGGTTCAAGGTTCAACGTTCAAGGTTAAGGCAATAAATGCAGGTTGCTAAGATAAATACGGACTCTGACAGTTATCTCTGAAACTCTGTCAAAAAAAAAGAAAATTTGAACCGCTAAGTCGCCCCAGTTGAATGCCCTTCGGGCTTGCTCTTCGAGCAATTCAACAAGGCAGGCAAGTACGCCCATGTTAAACACCCCAAGCCCCGGTTTAACCGGGCAGGCAAAGTTTTCGGCACGAGGCTGGGTATTGCGTTTCTTCCCTGGCGAACTTTGCTTGTCCCGTTAAACAGACGCAGTCTTAGTCGCAGACGGGTTTAACTGGGGTGTCTTGAGCGAGTCTTCGAGCGGGCGGTTCAATCATCTTTTGCTTGTTGGGTTACGGGCCTAGCTCGCTTTAGAAACTTGAATATAGTCATTAAAAACAGTTTATTTAAGAACTTTTGACTGTCCAGTTTTCAGTATACAGACTTAAATCGAGCAGACTTTACATCTAATCCCTGATTTTTTATTGTCAATATTAGTAAAGATTATTATAATTAAAAAAGGCTATCATAGCTTAATTTAATGGACTTGGGGGTATTTTATGTCTGGTTCAAAATGTCAAGCAACTGGACCCAGTGGATATCCCTGCTGAACAGTTACTGCAAAATCAGGAATTGCTTGCAGATCCTGTTTTAGGCGGCGTCTCCTACTGGGAAAGGTCTTGAAGCCCATGGATTCCAGTGCACAGTTGCCAGCCAGGATCATCAGGTCAGCCCAGGAGATCCTGTTGCCGTATTTCTGCTTTATAGGCTAGAGCAATCGGCGCGCCTTGTCCAGGTTGATATTGTCGGGCCAGCTGTTGATCGGCGCAAAACGCTGGTTGCCTGTGCCGCCGCCACGTCCGTCAGCGGAGCGGTAAGTCCCTGCGCTGTGCCAGGCCATACGGATCATCAGACCGCCGTAGTGGCCCCAGTCCGCCGGCCACCATTCCTGGGAGTTGGTCATCATTTCGTGCAGGTCCTTTTTCAGCGCGGCCAGATCAAGCTTCTTGAACTCTTCGGCGTAATTAACTATTGTCAAGCATTCATTACGAGATGTGGGAATTTATGCTGCATAAAGCAGGAATGCTTTAAAAATAGCTGGACAGCTTTGCATGGTGGCCTTAGACTTAGATAAGCAGGTTACAAAAAGCGGTCAGGAAGTATCTGAAATTATGCTCTTATCTGGAGGGACTGCGCAGGAAGGTGGAAGCGGTGTCCCCCTATGCCCAGAGTTTTGTTGGACCTGGGCTTGATGAGAACCAGTATTATGTATAGCCTATAACTGACCAAGGTAAGCAGAGTCTGGCAGCTACAATATTGATTTTATGCAAGGAAAGACAAAAAACAGGATCAAGTACACCATCCAGAAAAGCTATCCTGAAGTTGCGATGCTTTACAGGTTCGGCTCTAGAACAGACGGCAGCGCCGGCCCAAGCAGCGATCACGATTTTGCTGTGCTGCTGGATAGGCAGGTGGACCCTGCAACACTCCGCTCCAATCTCGCATCTGAACTATCCAAGCAGTTGGGCACCAGCAGGATCGATCTGGTGCTGCTCCAGAATACACCCATAGAGCTGGCTTTTACTGTTATCTCCCAAGGGGAGATCCTTTATGAAAGGGACGTTAATACCAGGGTGGAATTCGAGGCCCGGATCATGGGACTGTATTTTGATGCCTTGCCTTTTTTAAGAAGGACCCGCCAGGAGATCATTGAGGAGAACTCGCATGCAGCCAGAATTCAGCGGTATCGAGAAACGCTTGGACGAACTGAGGGAACGCTTAGCCAGATTAGAACCCCTGAGGGAAAAGAACAGGCCTGAATTCGATGCAGATCCCTACTTGCGAGATATCGTGGAACGTAATCTGGAAGTAGCAGCCCAGTGTTGCATAGATATCTGCCACCGGATCATTTCCCTGGAAAAAGCAAAAAAGCCGGCAGACTCCCATGAGGCTATCATTCGCATCGGCGAACTGAATATCCTGGATGCTGCGTTTGCCAGGCGCCTTGCCCCCCTGGCAGGGTTCCGCAATATCCTGGTGCATGAATACCTGGGACTGAATTGGGATGAAATTTACACCAACCTGCAGCGGCTTGATGATCTGCTGCGATTTTCAGGCCAAATAGCGCAGTGGCTCAGATCCAGGCCAGAGAATCGATGAGGGGCTTGAGATTTCCAAAGGGGCATAAGGAGTGATCCAAAACAACAACGCAGCTGGCTTCTCCCAGCTCATACACATCCTGCCCCGGGTCCTGGGCAGGGATCCCAGGGTGGTATTCGCCTACCTCTACGGCTCCCTGGCCCGAGGGGAGAGCGGTAGGGATGTGGATATAGCTGTGTATGCAAAAGATATGGACAATCCCTTTCAGCTCTCGGCAGATCTGAAACATGATCTCTATCTGGAGACAGCTCTGGGCACTGATGCCTTTGATATCCGCATCCTGAACAGCCTGGATAGGCAAAGTGATCTATTCGGGCTTTTGTATTTGAAAAGCCTGCTTACTCAGGGCATATTGCTGGTGGACAAAGATCCGGAGATCAGAGCCGGATTCCTGGAGCGATACGGCACTAGGTACCGCGAATGCGAGGGGCTGATCAAGGAGATTCTGGCATGAATCTGGACGAGCTCAGGGTCAAGAAATACTTGGCAGAGATCAGGAAAAACAGCCAAGACCTGCGCAAGCTGATTGCAGAGAACGAGCTCAGCCCGGATTCTGTACCCCTGAAGGCGGCCAAATACATCCTGATCGAGCTTGCGGAATCCATTTCCAACACTATCCAGCATATACTAGCCAAGGATAAGGGCCTGGCAGTGTCCGGATACATAGACACCATCATCAAGGCCTATGAAAATGGTCTGCTCTGCAAGGAGCTCTTTGAGCGACTGAAGCCCTTTTTTGATTTCCGAAACAGCCTGATTCATAGGTATTGGAACATAGATGACCAGATCCTGATTCAGAATCTAAAGACAGGCCATGCTGACTTTGAGCTTTTTGTGCAAGAGATCGAGTCCTATATCCTGGGCAAGAAGAAGGATAAAGGCAACCAGGCCTGATGCAGGCCAGGAGGATTATTATGAGCCAGAACCAAGAGACAATGTGCGTGGACTGCAACCACTGCTTCCCAGACAGGGATGGGCCCACGGAGATGGGCATCTGCCTGCTGGATCCGGAGCTGGAGCCTCATTTAGATGAAATTCTGGAGCTCGATTTCACCAACTGCGCTCATCTGATCCAAAAAAAGCGATTTGATTTCAATTGCAGGGTCTGCGAGCATTTCTCAGCAGCAGAAATTTTTGATTTCGAGGACGATATCTAATTAACTATGGAAAAGTATCTCTGAAGGTAAAAAATTGGCCAGATATTAGGGCCTGAATCCGTAAACGATTTTTTTAGGGACAGTAAAGCTGAGACTGTGGAAAAGTGTTCGCTGCAGCCTCAAAAGAAAATCAACGCATTCTGCGGCTAGGTTCCGGGATATGGCCTAGCCACAGAATGCATCCCTACAAGGCTTAACTAACCGGCATCTGGATTAGGCCAATCAGGGAACCAATAGTAATCAGGGCAGCGATCAGGGCCAAGGTCCCGAACAAGGGTTCCTTTTCCTTGACGTAGAGCACTGAACTGCAGGCCAGGATAGCAGGGATGACCACGAATACGCCCAGGGCTATGCCCAGCATGGTCAGCCCTTCCCCAGTATTCAGGTGGAAGAGGTACCAGTGCTCGTTCACAGGCCGGTCCACACCTGTGCCAGCCCAGATCTCGGCTACAGTGCGGCCTTCCCAGATCCGAGACAGGAGTACCGAGGGGGCCAGGGCGCTTTCCTTGGTCAGGAAGACTGTCAGCTGGCCGATTAGGGCGATAATTGCAGAAAGAATCGTACCCCAATAGATAGTCTTGCCGTAGACTATTGCTGAAAGGGGAATTTGGGGTCTTTCTATGCTTGGGGACTGGTTACTCATAGTTGCCTCCTTATAAGCATTCACTGGATTTTAGGCCAGGATGGGTATGGTTATGCCGAACAGTGTGTCCAGACCGCGGGCAACAAGCCTCAGGCTGGTCAGAAACAAGAGGGCGATAAGCAGATAACGCACAAACGTTGCCTTGACCATGGCCAGAATATGGGCCCCCAGTATGCCCCCGATGACCTGGCCCAGCATCCAGGGTGCTGCCAGAGCAGCAATGAGCCCGCCCACCTGGATGTAGGGCCAAATGGCAGCGCTGTTGCCCAGGGCCAAAAGTACGCCGCTGCTGGCTGCGGAGATCTTGAGCGGGGTGCTCATGACCAGGTTCAAGACCGGGACCACAGCCCAGCCTCCGCCCAGGCCGAAGAAGCCGCCGGTAAAGCCCACAGCCAGGAACAAAAGTCCGCCGATAGCAGCACGGCTGGGCTGGTACTCCACCACCTTGCCCAGGGACTCTTCATAGTAGGCGCCCTTTAGTTTCAGCCAGTGGGTATACCTGCTGACCTTGCTCGGCTCTGGATACTCTGTCTTGGAGCCGCCAACTATAAACATCACAGCGATAAATATCAGTATCAGACCCAGCAGAAGGCGTACGATAGCGTCCCCTTGGGCCCCCATGGTTTCGGCCAGGGTAATGGCAGCCACAGAGCCCAGCAAAGCACCTGCGACAATAGGTACTGCGCAATAAAAGACAATCTTCACGCTGGCCAGGCCCTTACTCATAAAAGGCCCAGAGGAGACCAACCCACTGAACATGGCCACTACCAGCCCTGTGGAGCGTATGATCACCGTGTCAATGGAGGTAAAGGCCAGCATGACCGGGGTGAAGAGCACCCCGCCGCCCACTCCGGCAATGACAGCGATGATGGCGATCAATGTGCTGAAGACAAAAGAGCCCAGGACCATCATGAAGGCCCCATTTGCAGAAAGGGCGCCTGCATCTCCCAGCTGGTTAAACATCCCCATGACGAAGTAGCCCACGACACTAAGGGCCACAAGTATCGAGAGCTCCGGGATTTTCTTGATGATTTCCTGCATGTGCTTCCTCCTTTGCAGGGCTGGTTTAACAAGTCCAAATTTTCACAAGTTAACAGATAAAAAAAGATGCTCCCACCTAAAACACTTTGTTTGATAAAAAAATTTTTTTGCTCTGTCCATGGCCAATTTATATTAATTATCCTGCATCGAGGCTGATTTTTCCAGCAAAACCAGACCAAAAGCCAGCATCAAGGACTTGAATGTTTGTGCTTTTTTGCGCTATATTCCAGGCAATTAATAAGCACTGGCAGCTTGTTTTTTATTGAGCACAAAGCTGTACTGCAAATATGCCTGTTGCAGAGACAAGGTTTTACTGTACCTAAAAGCAACTAAAGGGGCGGAGTACTTCATCCCTGCTTGGCCGGTCTGAAGTAGCACTACTGCGCCCTGAAGGTTAACGGTACCGAGAGCACAGCCTGCAGGGCGCCCATATGGGCCTGGAGCCATTTTTTACCTTGGGAAGGCTTTTGTATTCATTGTTGTCCAGACTCTGGCTTAAGGTTTCAGGCCAGATCTGCCTTGCTCAATCCGTCCTGCCTGCTGTCTCAACAGCAAGTCATTTTAGCTGTATTCTTCAAACTTTCAAGGGGATGTAACAATAAGTTTCAATTTGCTTTTATTTGAGTGATACATATGGTGCATAATGTCTCATATGTTTCAGGATAAATATTTTTTACTGTTTTTTGGTTTTATTCCAGCTAGTTATATTTAGGTCCACATTTTGCAATGTTTTTTTGATCTACCTATGGGAACTAACAATAAGAGACTTACTGAAAATTCGCTTTCTGAACCAGAGCGCCAGAGTATGAGTATTGGATTCTCCAGCTTGGTAGGACTTTTTGCGCAGCCCATCGAGATTAAAAAGATCCTGGATGAGTTACCCTTGGGCGTTATGTTTATCAATCTGCAAAGGCGAATCCTGCAGATGAACAGGCAATGCGAGTATCTGACAGGATTTTCCGGGGAAAGGGTAGCCGGTGTGCCTTGCTGGGATATATTGCGCTGCGATCAGTGCCTCAACAGCTGCCTGGCTGAGGAGGCCAAAAGCAGACAGATTCCAGTGACCCGCAAATGCTCTGTTATCAACCGGGAAAGGCAGAAACTGGAGGTCAAGATAACAGCTGTGCCTGTCTATGATTCACAGGACCAGCTCTATGGGTATATGGAAATGCTGCAGGAAGACGAGCCCCATGAGGAGGATAAGGATTCCCTGGAGGCTCATCTGCAGTTGGGCAGTTTTATAGGCCGCAGCGAGCAGCTAAAGAAGCTGTTCAGGGTAGTCCCGGTGGTGGCTCAGGCTGACTCATCAGTGCTGATTACAGGAGAGACAGGAACCGGCAAGGATCTTTTGGCAGAAATTATCCACCGCAATTCCGAGCGCTCCAATGGTCCGTTTATCAAGATTAACTGCGGCTCGCTACCGGAAAACCTCCTTGAATCCGAACTCTTTGGCCATACCAAAGGGGCTTTCACCGGAGCTGCCAGCGATAAGATGGGCCGTCTGCGTCTGGCCCACAATGGTACTGTCTTTCTGACCGAAATCGGGGATCTGAATCTCTCCTTGCAGATCAAGCTACTGACATTCCTGGATGATAAGGTCGTGCAACCTCTGGGCAGCACCAAGGGATTCCAGACAGATGTCAGGGTGATTGCAGCCACCCATCGCAATCTGGAAAAAATGGTCCAGGAAGGCAGCTTCAGGCAGGATCTGTTATACA
>CAZLUR010000047.1:0-18315 GCA_964562725.1 uncultured Desulfohalobiaceae bacterium
AAGTCCGGGCAAATCCTGGTTGAATGTTCCTGGCTGTAGGGAGAGCCTGGACTGGGTCTGGGCCAGATCCAGAATGGTGGCTTGAAAATTGTGCATGCCCCAGGCGACCCCGTAAAAGGAGATAAACATGTTCAGGACCAGGCAAAGGATCAAAAGAAAAAGCGGGGCTGGCATGATCTGAACCAGGGAGATACCCCCGGCCCTGAGAGCCATGAGTTCCCTGTCCGCACTCATGCGCTGGAAAGCCAAAAACATGCTCAGCATGCAGGCTATAGGGAACATGAGCATCATGAAAAACGGGGACAGATAAAAAAAGAGCTTTAACAGATCCAATACAGAGAGATTTAAGGAAAGCAGGACCTGGTGCAGCTGCAGCATCTTGCCCAGCAGAAAAAGGGTCAGGAAAATCAGCAGACAAAGCAGGAAAAGTACAGCAAGCTCCTGCAAGAGCAGCCTGTGAATCAGCCTGAATCCCGGCATAATACTGGAGACTACTCTCCCTTTTGGCCTTCTTCAGCGCCGAAGTACAGGCGCAGCAGATATTGCTCCTGCTTGGGGGTCAAATTGAACCTGAAGCACGCTTCTTGAACCAGGATTTTTTCTGGCCTGCCTTCATCTTTTTGTGCACTTATCCATTTCAAGGCATCCTGGATCTTTTTTTCATCAGGCATGACTGTGCTCATAACTTAGTATTCACCTTATACTCAAAGTTCAACGTTCCGGATTCTTTGGGCTGTCCATTTTTATCCAATTTTCAAACCTCTACAGAAAACAAATACAGCATACATCAGCCAACAACAAGTAGCAACTAAAGCAGCCTGCAATAAGCCAGATTTCACACTGGCGCTTTTAGTTGTGAACACATAGCCCAATGGCTTGGAGGCTGAAACCATTGCTTTTATGTGCCTTGCAATCTAATATGCCCCCCAAAAGCATATTATAAGCCGGGACTGGACATGCTTAAATCAAAATGGAAACCATCTTCCTTGCTGGGAGTTGCCTTTTTTCTGACCATAATTGCAGCCTGCTCAGTGGTCAAGCTCCCATATGATCTGACCAAGGGCACCTTGAAGACCACATATCAGGTCACCAAGTATACAACAATAGGGGCAGGTACTGTAATCTACCGTGTAGGAGAATTCACCTTCAAGGTGGTTAAGGCCCCTCTGGATTGGCCCCTGGTCAGAGATGACATAGAAAGTATTGATGGCTTGTCCCCCAAGGAGGCCATAGAACAGGGCAGGGTCAAAAATGCACCTTATGTGGTCCATGGCCAGCGTTATGTACCCATGTCAGTACAGCAAAGCCAAACCTACAGGGAAAAAGGCGTAGCCTCCTGGTACGGGGCAGAAACCCTGCGCCAAAAAGGAGGACATATGACCGCCAATGGTGAGGCTTTTGATCCGGCCCAACTCACAGCAGCCCATAAGCATTTGCCTTTACCCACTTATGTCCGGGTTACCAATCTGAAAAACAAAAAGTCCATTATTGTCCGGGTTAATGACAGGGGACCTTTTGTCCAGGGTCGGATAATAGATCTGAGCACAGGCGCTGCCAAAAGGCTGGGCTTTTACGATCAAGGGCTGACCCAGGTCCTGGTGGAGACTGTGCCCACCTCCAGCGGTTAAAACTTGAAGCAAGGGCTGCTTATAGGCCAGAGTTTGACAAAGGGGCTAAACCCATAGCTTATTGCTATACTTTTCGCGGATCTGGATCAGGAAATCTGATTTGACCTCCAGCTTACAGGGCTTATATTAGTGGCTTAAATCAGACAGTCAAAATCACATGAAAAACTCTTTAGGAGTTTCAAATGAGCCAATATACTTTAGACTGCCAAGGTTTGCCATGCCCGCAGCCAGTATTGAAATGCAAGCAATTTTTGGAGAATAATCAGGCCCTGGAACTTGAGATTATTGTAGATAACCAAGCAGCCCGGGAAAATGTGGGACGGTTTCTGCATAGCGTAGGCTACAAAGTATCCAGCATGAAAGAAAAAGATGGCCTGATTCGAATACAATCCCTGCCTGCAGAACAAACTGGCCTGGATCACCAACTCAATAAAGGGCCTGGGAAGGAAACTGTACCTGCTGATGACAGACCCAAATCAACTGCTGACCGGCAACTGGTGTTTATCACCAGCCAATACTTGGGCCAAGGCAGTGATGACCTGGGTTCCAAATTGATGCAAAATTTTATTGCTACCCTGCCTGAAATGGGCTCCAGTTTGTGGAAGCTGATCCTGGTCAATTCAGCAGTCAAGCTAGCAGCCCAGGGCAGCCCTGTGCTGGCTGACCTAAATAAACTGGAAAATTCCGGGGTGAACATCCTGGTCTGCGGTACTTGCCTGGATTACTTTGACTTATTGGACAAAAAGCAGGTGGGGCAGACCACGAACATGCTGGATGTGGTCACTGGTTTGCAATTAGCAGACAAAGTGATTAAAATTTAAGCATTGTTCAACTCTCTATTTTTGTTCGCGCCGGTACTGCCATGACCCAAAAGCCGGAAAACAGACTCTTGCGCCTGAACAAGGCCCTGGCCCTGGCAGGGATCTGTTCCAGGCGCAAGGCTGATCAATGGATCAAAAACGGCTTGATAAAAGTCAATCAGCAGACTGTACACGAACTGGGCTATAAGATCGATCCAGGACTGGACAAGATCCAGGTCCAAGACCGCGAACTGCCTCTGATTGCAGAGCGCAAAGCCCGGCATATTTATCTGGCCCTGCATAAACCCGTTTACGTAATCAGTTCCCTGTTTGACCCCCAGCACAGGACCTGCATACCTGATCTATTGCCTGCCAAGTTACGCCAATCCCGACTGGTTCCTGCAGGCAGACTGGATTATATGTCTGAAGGACTATTAATCTTGAGCACAGACGGGGACCTGATCCAATGCGCCACCCATCCCTCTGGAAAAAACATCAAGACTTATCAGCTCTTGATCCGGGAGGAAGTGCAGCCGGCCCAGCTAAGTGTTCTGCGTCAAGGCATGCGCCTCAAAGAAGGCGAGTTCTTGGCCCCGGTTAAAGCTCGGATCTTAAGACCGGAAAAAAGCCAAGGAGTTTGGCTGGAAATAAAGCTAAGCCAGGGGTTAAACCGTCAGATAAGGCGCATGTGCAGGGACCTGGGCCTAACTCTGCTCAGACTGATCCGCACCAGACATGGACCAGTCTCTTTGGGCGGTCTGCAGCCAGGTCAATTCCGGGCCTTGACCTTAAAGGAAATTTATGGATTAAAGAAAGTTAAGTCCTCTTCCGGCAAAGCACATGGAGACACAAATGCAAATTGATATCAACTGTGACTTGGGTGAAAGCTTTGGCATGTATACAATTGGAATGGACCAGGAGGTCATGCCCTATATCACTTCGGCCAACATAGCCTGTGCCTGGCATGCTGGAGATCCTATGGTCATGCAAGCTACGGTCCAGCTGGCTGCAGAGCTAAATATTCAGGTGGGGGCGCATCCAGGTTATCCTGACCTGATGGGTTTTGGCAGGCGCAGGATGGATCTAAGCCCAGAAGAAACTGCAAATTATGTGCTTTATCAAATAGGCTCCCTGCAGGCCTTTTGCCGCAGCCAAGGCCTGAAGCTCCAGCATGTCAAACCCCATGGCGCTTTGTACCACGCTGTGCTGGAAGACCCTGAACAAGCCGAGGCCGTGGTCAGGGCAGTACATATGGCAGATCCGGACCTGATCCTGCTCAGTCTGGCCGGGCCCAAAGGGGAAATCGTGGCTGAAGCCTGCGCAAATATTGGTCTGCGCCTGGCTAGAGAGGCCTTCCCGGACAGGGCTTACAACCCGGATGGCTCCCTGGTTTCCAGAAATCAAGCCGGGGCTGTCTTGCTGGACCCCTTAGAAGTGGCCCACAGGGCGCTGGTCATGGCCAGAGACCAGATTGCGCTAACTCCTGCAGGCAAATCTGTGCCCATTAAGGCCCAGACACTTTGCGTGCACGGGGACAGCCCAGGGGCTGTGGATGCAGTACAAAGCATCAGCCGGGTTTTCTTGGAAAACAAAATAAAAATGACCTCATTACAGCAGCTGCTGACTTAAGGCCAGTAAAGAGATCAAAGCAGAAAAGCCCTATGCATGACAAAAAGAATCACACTCCCAGCCTGCGCTTTTGTGCGGATTGGGGCCTGATGGCTGAGTTTGGATCAACAATAGACCCGGAGCTGAACAGCTGGACCAGGCTGGTAGCCCAGCGCTTGCAAAAACTGGGCCTGCCAGGAATTACAGAAATAGTGCCCGCCTATTCTTCCTTTTTGGTCATCTACAATCCTCTGGAACTGGCACCAAGTGAACTGCAACAGGCCATTCTGGACATCAGCCAGGAGTCAAACCAGATTGAGCACCAATCCGGGACCACTGTGCAGATACCTGTATGCTATCAGGGAGAATATGCACCTGATATTGAAACAGTGGCCCAGATCAATAACCTTTCAGTACAGGAAGTGATCCAGATCCATTCCAGTACTGAATATCTGATATACATGCTGGGCTTTGCCCCGGGCTTTCCTTATTTGGGAGGACTGGACAAACGCCTGCATACTCCCAGGCTGGAGACCCCCCGGGAGTTGGTCCCCGCAGGTTCTGTCGGCATAGCCGGCTCCCAGACCGGAATATACCCGCTGGCCAGCCCTGGGGGCTGGCGCATCATAGGCAGGACTGGCTTAAAACTCTTTGACGCCAACCAAGACAACCCTGTGCCCTATTATGCCCCTGGAGACAAGCTTAAATTCTGCCCGGTAAGCCAAGCAGAGTTCCAGTACCTGCTACAAGAGCAAAACCATGCCTAATCAGGCCTTTCTGGTCCTGGATCCAGGACCTTTGAGCACCATTCAGGACCTGGGGCGCTTTGGTTACCAAAGCCTGGGCGTTCCTGTTTCAGGCTCTCTGGACGCCTACTCTGCTCAAGCATCCAACATCCTGGCAGGCAACGAACCAGGGCAAGCAGTTTTGGAAATGACCATCAGAGGCTGCTCCCTGGCAGTCTTAAGCCCAGCCTGGGTAGCTTTGAGCGGAGCAAAAGCACAGGTCAAGCTGAACAGTGCAATCAGAAATATCTGGGATGCTTTTTCTGTTCAGCCGGGGGACTTGCTGCGCATCGGTCAGGTCAGTCAGGGCTGCCGCATATATTTAGCCATCAATGGAGGATTTGACGTGCCTTTGGTTATGGGCAGCCGTTCCACCTATGTCCAGGCTGCTTTGGGAGGCTTGCATGGCAGGGCCCTGCACAAAGGGGATTTTCTGCCTCAGGGTCCACAAGATCAAATCCCGCCGCACAAAGCTATCCCGGAAAAATTCATACCGGAAATGCAGCAAAAAGTAGTCTTGCGCTGCGTCCCAGGCCCCCAGGAAGAACTGTTTCAGGACCAGGGACAGATGCTATTCAATGCAGAATACACAGTCACCCAAAGGGCGGACAGACGTGGCATCCGCCTGCAAGGGCCAAAAATCAAACACGCCCATCATTCTCCAGGCAGTATTATTTCTGAACCTATTCTACCCGGCAATATCCAGGTCCCAGGAGACGGCCAGCCCATAATCCTGCTGCATGAACAGACCGTGGGCGGCTACCCCAAGATTGCCACCGTGATCCAAAGTGATTTGCCCAAACTGGGCCAGCTCATCCCTGGAGATATCATCAGTTTCAGCCAGGTCAGCCTGGAAACAGCCAGGGACATCTTTATGGATTACAAGAGTACGCTGCATAGCCTGCAAACGGAAATTGGCCAGTAAAGTATACCCTGTTTAAAACAGACATTGAGCCTTGACCAAAACAGTGCTTTACAATAACTTATCTGCAGTATGTATATTGGCAGTCAAAAGTTCTTTAGTAACAAACTGTTTTGATCTACTATATCCAAGCCTCTAACTGTCTGAGTTCGTATTTATCCGTTTGAAATTATTGCCTTTACCTTGAACGTTGAACCTTGAACTTTGAACTCTCAAGTATGTAATACTTCCAGCCCCAAACAGATGCCCAATGGCGGCCTTGATGCTGGATCAAACCTAAACAGATAAGGAGTGACCTATGTACAAAAACATCATTTTTTTTACCCTGCTTGGTTTATTTCTTGTCCCATCTATTGTCTGCGCTCAGACCTTGAAAATGGATCTGAACGCAATTTATCCTGCCTCTAATTTCCATAGTCAGGGTGCAGCCGAATTTGGAGAACTGGTTAAGGAATACACCGACGGCGAGATTCAAATCACAGTCCATCCCGGAGGCAGCCTCGGCTTTGAAGGCACAGAACTCCTGGCTGCTGTGGGCGACGCATCCATAGCCATGTCAGATATCCTGATGGGCGTAGTCTCTGGCAGTGAAGAGATTTTTGGCTTGACCACTTATCCACGGATTATAACTTCTTATGATGAAGCCTGGGAACTATACGAAGCAGCCCTGCCCTATTACCAGGAAGCCTGCGAGAGATGGAACCAGAAATTGCTCTATGCAGCCCCCTGGCCGCCCAGCGGCTTGTTCACCAAGCATAAAGTCAGCTCCATCCAGGATATGCAGGGCCTGAAAACCAGGACCTATGACAGAAACGGGGCCCTTTTCCTGAAAAAGGCAGGCGGCAGCCCTCAGTCCATGGCCTGGGGCGAAGTCTATTCTGCCTTGAGCACCGGCCTAATTGACTCGGTACTTACATCCGCCACATCAGGCAAAGACATCAGTATCTGGGAAACCCTGGATCATTTCACAGAAATTGATTTTGCCTACCCCCTGAACATGGTCACCATCAACATGGACTACTGGAACTCCATGAGCAAGGAGCAACAGGAGGCAATGCTCCGGGCCGCCCGGGAGACTGAAGAAGCCCAGTGGGAAGCATCCCAAAGGAGCCATCAGGAATCATTAAAGATTATTAAGGAAAACGGCATTCAGGTCACTGAACTGGATCAGGAATTTGCTCAAGAGCTGGATCAAATAGCCGAGGAAATTTTCCAGGAATTCAAAGCCGAGGCTGACCAAGGCACCAAAAAGGCCTTGCAAGCCATAGGGATGTAAACCTTGTCAAGGCTGACTGCACTCCTAGAAGGCCTCTGTACTGCAGGGGCCTTTCTTTCTGCTTTTTGTATAGCTCTCACCGTGCTGCTGATCATTTTTGAGATATTCCTACGCTCAATTTTCGGCGTCTCCACCCTGGTCAGCAGTGAGTTCAGCGGCTATTTGCTGGTGGGAATTGTAGCCATGGGCCTGGCCTACACCCTGAAGCACGAAGCCCATATCCGCATCACTTTGATCTGGGACAATCTGCCTTTCAACTGGAAAAACCGGCTGGACATCTTGGTGGGCAGCAGCTCGGTGCTGATCACCTGTTTTATAATCTATCATGCTCTGATTCTGGTCTATAAGACGCAGCAAAGGGGGGTTACTGCGGACACCATGGTCCAGACCCCGCTTTGGATACCCCAAACAGCCATTCCTATTGGCTTTATTTTGCTTTTGCTGCAACTGCTGAACTTCGTCCTGCGGAGAATCAGATCATGATCAGCAGTCCCTTGCTCCTGGCCCTGGTGCTCTTGCCCATTATGTTTGGCCTGCTACTGGCCAGCAAATGGATCGCTTTTTCTCTGATCAGCACTGGGATCATCGGACTCATACTCTATGACGCCCATCTGCCGCCCATGATCTCCATGTGGGACAGGGCCGGCGCTTTATTGGCCAATTCCATCTGGAACAGCCTGAATTCCTGGGCCTTAAGCGCCCTGCCCTTGTTCATCCTGATGGGAGAGATCCTGTACCGCACGGCAATCTCCACCAAACTGCTCAATGGTCTGGTGCCCTGGCTAAACAGGATCCCAGGCAAGCTGTACCATATTAATGTGTTTGCCTGCTCTTTGTTTGCTGCTGTTTCCGGTTCCAGCGCCGCCACCACCGCCACTGTGGGCAAAATAACCTTAAACGAGCTTTCCCAACGGGGCTATCACAGGGATATTGCCTTGGGCTCCCTGGCAGGAGCAGGTACCATCGGCTTTCTGATCCCACCCAGCCTGATCATGATCGTCTACGGCGTACTTTCGGATACCTCCATTGGCCAATTGTTCATCGCTGGCATTATTCCCGGCCTGATGCTGGCCATGTTCTACTCCCTGTACATCGGCCTGCAGTCCTTTAGACATCCTGAGTATATACCAGCCAAAGAAGAATATTTCTCCTGGGGCCAGAGGTTTAAGGCCTTAATAGACATCCTGCCTGTTTTTGCCCTGATCTTTGCGGTGCTGGGCGGCATATACCTGGGCCTGACTACACCCACAGAAGCAGCTGCCATAGGTGTTGTAGGCTCTTTAATCCTGGCTTTGGGCTTTCGCAACCTGACCCTGCAAAACCTGCAAGAATCTTTCATGGCCACGGTACGCACCACAGCCATGATCTGCTTTATTATTGCCGGGGCAGCATTTTTATCCCAGATGGTCGGCTTCATCGGCATCGCCAATGCCGTGAGCCGCTACATTGTCAGTCTGGAACTTTCCCCTTATGTGCTGATTTTGGTGGTGGGCCTGGTATATATTCTGCTGGGCATGATCCTGGACGGCATCTCCATAGTGGTCATGACCCTGCCTATTGTACTACCCATTGTGGTCACTGCAGGTTTTGATCCTCTGTGGTTCGGCATCTACCTGGTATTTATGGTGGAGCTCTCTCAGATCACACCCCCTGTAGGATTTAGCCTGTTTGTGATCAATCATATTTCCAAAGAAAATATGTACACCATCCTCAAAGCCACTTTTCCCTTTTTTTTGATTATGATTTTGATGGTGGTCATTATCACTGCATTTCCCCAGATCATTTTTTTCCTGCCGGGCAAGATGTAATAATCAATTGTTCACCACTTGTAATTATTCACCAGATCTTTTTGCGCGGCTCAAAGCATCTGTGCAGGATCCAGATCCAGGCTAATACGCAAACCCGCTGACCCCGACCCTGATCTGCTCAAGGCTTCCTGGGCCAGACCTCGGATATTCTGCCATTCAAGGCCCTTTAGCAAACAATGGAAACGCAGGCGATCCTTGACTCGGCTTAAAGGCGCAGGTGCCGGCCCCAGGACCTGCACTTTGTAAACCCTGGCCCTGGAGCGCAGCAAAGCGCCTATTTCCTGCACCATGTCTGCACCCTGCTGCCATTGGTCAGGATAACTAAAGCGCAACAGGCCCAGCTTGACAAAAGGCGGATAATCCAATCTTCTGCGTTTTTGCAGTTCAGCCTGATAAAATCCTAGATAATCGCTGTGCTGCACATACTGCCAGCAATAATGACCAGGGTTTCTGGTCTGAATCAGGACCTGACCCGGCTTGTGTCCTCTGCCGGCCCGGCCTGAGACCTGCAACAGGAGTTGAAAAGTACGTTCCGTAGCCCTGTAATCCGGGAGATTCAGCCCCACGTCCCCATCCAGAACAACCACCAGAGTCACATCAGGAAAATGATGGCCTTTGCTGCACATCTGGGTACCAACCATGACCTGGGCCCGGCCACGGGAAAAATCCTGCAAAATTCCTTCCATGCTCCCTTTGCGCCTGGTGCTGTCCCTGTCCAACCTTAATACTGCAGTTTCTGGGTCCAGCCTGGAAGACAGGTACTCCTGAACTTGTTCTGTACCTTCTTTGATGGGCAGAAATTGATGCGCCCCGCAATTTGGACAGGGCAGGGGAAACTGTTTTTGCAGACCGCAATAATGACAGATCAAGCGCTGTACTTTTTTATGGTAAGTCAGACCCACTTCGCAGTGCTCGCACTTAATCACGCTTGAGCAGGCCACACAATAGACCAGCGGTGCATAGCCCCTCTTATTCAACAAAATAATGGCCTGTTCCCCTCGCTGTAAGCAATCCTGCAGGGCCAAATGCGCCTGGGCCGCAAAAGGGCCTTCCATCTCCTGGTTACGGCTCAAGTTAACCAGCTCCACTGCTGGCTGCGCACCTCCGCCGACCCGGTTATGTAAACTGATCAATCCCAGTTGCCCCTGCTGGGCTGCATAAAAAGTCTTTATATCAGGACTGGCAGAACCCAATATCAAGAGCGCAGAACACTGCCTGGCCCAGAAATAAGCAACTTCCTTGGCCTGGTAAGACAACCGCTCTTCCTGTTTAAATGAACTGTCATGTTCCTCATCCAGGATGATAAGTCCCCAGTCCTGCCTGGGCAAAAACACTGCCGACCTGGTACCCACCACTATGCAGGGCTCTTTTTGTCTGGCTAAAGATAAAAACAATTCTGACCTCTGGCCTGCAGTTTGATAGCCGTGATAAAAATGAACCCTGGGCAGGTAGTTCTGCAGTTGTCTGTACACCTGCCAGGCCAGAGCCACCTCAGGCGCCAAAACCAGAGCTGACCTGCCCTGTTCTATGCATTTACGCAACACATGCATATAAACCAGAGTCTTGCCGCTGCCGGTAACGCCATGCAATAGTTTAATGCAGCACTCCCGGGATATTAATTCCTGCACCAATTCAGAAATTGCCTGGTCTTGCTCAGGACCAGGCTGAAATTCAGGGTCTTGCAGCTCGGAAATAGTCTGGATCCATTCTTGATCCTGATTCTGCCTGACAATCAGGCCTTTATTCTCCAAGTCCTGCAGGCAATCAGCAGCAGAACCCAGGTCCCGGCGCAGCATCTTTTTGCTGGCCCGGCCTTTTTGCCACAAATAATCAAGGACCTGCTGCTGCCTGATGGCGCCAGGACGCAGAGGCCAGGGAGGGTCCTGATTCAAAATGCAGACCTGCTCCTGAGCAGTAGTTGTGTCCCTTACCCAGAGCCGACCCATTTCCATACACTGTGCAAGTTTTTGCAGTTCAGCCTGACTTAGTCTCTGAATTTCCTGCAGGCTAAGTTCTGGTTTCAAGCCAGGCTCCTGATGTACAAATACCTGGCAGAGACTGCGCAAAGGCCTGGGCAGCACGCAAAACAACACATGGCCAGGAGTCTTGAGATGCCGTTTGGCCATTTCTGAAATCAGGCTCAGAAAGAGGTTGTTCAAGATGGGTTTTGTTTCCAGAGGCCAGAATAATGGCTTCACAGGGCCTGAAAAGTCGCTTTCAGCCTTTTTTTGCAGCAGAACAGCAGGACGCTGGGATTTGCCCACAAAGACAGATACCCTTTGGCCTGGATTCCAGATTGACTCTGAAAAATATGCCGGCAGGACATAAGTCAATGTACTATAAGGCGGGCTAAGCAGGGCCACATCCCAAAACATAGGAATTAGTCAATCTCAGGCAAAAGGATCAAAAGCTCTTCCAGAACTGGATTTGCTGGGCTGGAATCTTCAGGCCGCACTGAACCGGTGCTTATGGTATCCGCCTGGAACAAACTCCGGGACAGAGGGCTGTTCACTGACTTCCAGTCAATACCCGCCTCAATCAGCAGATTAGGGGCCTGAATGCGAACCTGATGCGGCAACATAAAATTGCCGATACTCCTATATCCCAGCCAATCCAGGGTCAAACCGGAGCTGAGCTTTATTCTGCGCAGCAGCTTGGACTCTATATCCAGCCAAATCTGAGCAGAGTCTTGTCCGGCCCTGGACGCGCCCAGCACTAAACAAGGTAAATCCCCCAGAAAATCATAGCTTGCAACCTGCGGGTCTATGTCTAGATCGCGCCACCAGAACTGCAGCCTTGGCGGATGCCACAGATGCAGTAAAGGAGCGCTGACAGCAGCGTCAACCGGATAAGAGGCCTTAAGATTGCTTTTCTTGCCAATGGCAGCCATTTCTAATCTGGTTTTTTCATCAGCTCTGGATAACCATTCCTGACGCCATTGCCCATCCTGCTGCCAGAAGACTAACTGCAACTGGCCAGGTCCGCTGAAGTTAAAAACGACTAACAGGGAGCGCAGGGCTGATAACTTGTTTGAGAAATCCGCCATGGCGGCTGACTCAATAGCCTGGCTGCGCGGGCTGAAAAGCAATAACAGCAAGAGCAGCAAGCTGAAAAAACTATATTTCCTGAACAAGGCCTTATGCCTCTGGTGCTGACAATTTGCATTCCTTATTGGCACTGCTGCAGCTCTTTGAATTTAGAGCAGGAGATTAGCACAGGTTCAACTGCACAACATCTGCCATTTCTTGGGCCAGAGCCTGCACCTGATCCGGGCTCTCCCCCTCCACCATGACCCGGGCCAGGGCTTCGGTGCCTGAATATCGCAATAATACCCTGCCTTTGCCTCCCAGGGAATTTTCGATATGTGCTATACATTGCTGAATCTGGGGTACCTGCTCAAAAGGGATCTTGACCTGTACCGGGATATTGATCAGCCTTTGGGGAAAAAGCTGCAACAATCCAGCTAATTCAGAGACAGGTCTTTGTTTTTCCTGCATAATCTTCAAAATCTGCAGCGCAGCCAGGATGCCATCCCCTGTGGTGCTGTAATTAAGGAAAATGAGATGTCCTGACTGCTCACCGCCCAGGATAGCACCTTGCTCCCGCATGGCTTCCGCCACATGCCTGTCTCCCACCGGGGTACGCAGCAGCCGGCCACCATGCTCCTGCATAAAGACTTCCAGGGCCATATTGCTCATTACTGTGGCCACCAGATTCCTGCCTGGCAAACTATCCTTATCCATTAAATCTTGGGCGCAAATGGCCATAACCTGGTCTCCATCCAGGATCACGCCTTTTTCATCCACCAATATGACCCGGTCTCCGTCTCCATCCAGGGCTATGCCCAGATCAGCACCCTCTTCCAGAACTTTGCGGCTCAATTGTTCAGGAAATAACGCACCGCAATCCTTGTTTATATTCAGTCCGTCAGGATCCACGCCCAGCTTTATGACTTTAGCCCCGAGCTCTTCAAAGACCAAAGGCGCCACCCTGTACGCAGCACCATGGGCACAATCCAGGACTACCTGCAGGCCCTCCAGGGTCAGCTGGGCAGGAAAGCTGTGCTTCAGGGCTACAATATATCTGCCCGGGCTATCTTCTATCTTAAAGGCCCGGCCCACTTCTTCAGGCATGGGTGGGATCCAGTTAGTATCCGGGTCCAGAACAAGATCTGAAATGTCCTGCTCTGACTGGCTGCTTAGCTTGAATCCATTGTGATCAAAAAATTTGATCCCGTTATCCATAAAGGGATTATGAGAAGCTGAGATCACTACGCCCAGGTCAGCGCGCATATTCTTGGTCAAAAAGGAGATTGCCGGAGTGGGCAGAGGGCCCACCAGATAAACATCCATGCCTGAGGCGCATAGCCCTGACGTCAATGCGCTCTCAAAGACATAGCCAGACAAGCGGGTGTCTTTGCCTATGACCACCCTGTGCCTTTTCCTGGAATTCCTGAAATACTGGCCAGCAGCCAGACCCAGGCGAATAACTGTTTCCGGCAGCATGGGGAATACATTGACCTGCCCCCGCAAACCGTCAGTACCGAATATTTTATTCTGCATAAGATTCCTTCTCCAGCCTAACCTCTATTTAGTTCAGGCCTTAGAGCTAAAGCCATAGATAACAGCCGCATGCATTTTTAGTCTGAAAACCCATTTACAATCTAAATCCCATGTTTTTCCTAATCCAAACCACAATCCTGGGTCTGTGGTTTTCTGCTAGTCAGATTCAAAATCCTTTTGCAGGCTGCCCACTATATTCAGACTCTGCACAGTAAGTCCCACTTCATGCACCCGATGCAAGGCCACCCCTTGTTGGGCCATCATGGCGGTGGCTACTTGTGTGGCTGTCTGTCTTTCATCAGGCTCAAGCCCTAACAACTTGCCCCACATACTCTTGTTAGCAAGTCCGATGAGCAACGGCCTGCCCAGGGAGAAGAAGCTTTTGATCTGCCTTAGTATCTGTAAGTTATGTTCTAGGGTTTTGCCAAAACCAATTCCTGGGTCCAGAACAATATTGTCCTCAGGCAGTCCTGCCTTGGTTAAATAATGCAGGTGGTACTCAAAAAAAGCCTTGATATCTTGTACTACATTGTCATAATGAGGTGCCTTTTGCATTTCTTCTGGCCTGCCTAGACTATGCATGAGAATATATCCAGGTTTGAACTGGCCCAGGATATCTATTAAGCCTGGATCAAATCTGCAGGCAGAGATATCATTAATGATTAAAGCCCCATTTTCCAGAACCTGCTGCGCCATTCTGGCCTTATAGGTATCCACGGAGACAACAGTCTGGGGTCTTTGTTGCAAGACTCTCTGCAATACAGGCAATACCCTTTGCAGTTCCTGCTCCAGGCTTACTCGCTGCGAGAAGGGTCTGGTAGATTCTCCTCCCATATCCAGGATATCCGCACCCTGCTGCAATAATTGCTCTGCTTGCTGCAGGGCTGAATCTTGATCAATAAAGCGACCTCCGTCATAAAAAGAATCCGGGGTAATATTCAAGACCCCCATCACAAAAAAAGGGGCAGGGCCCAACACCCTGCCCCTGGCTAATGACCATGTTACCTTTTCCAGCATAAGCAGCCCATGCCCAGTTAATTATAAGAACTTGAAAAATAGTGCTGCATCAATCCTTGTCCTCTTCCCAGATGAATTCATCCAAATCCTGATCCTGCCCTTGTTCATTTTCTTGATTATTGTCCAGGTTCCGGGACTCCTGTCCTGAGCCTGCCTTGTCCTCGGACTGCTGGCCCTTGTCTGCTTCATCTTTTTTGAAATTGTTTTTTTCAAAAGGAGGCAGCTGCTCACCATTTATTATCTTGCTCAAGTCATCTCCAGAAACGGTCTCCCGTTCTAAAAGTGCAGTGGCCAGATTATGCATAATATCGGTGTGCTGCTCCAAAAGTTTCTTGGCCTGGTCATACGCCTTCTTGACTATAGTCTTGACCTCAGAATCAATAACCCTGGCGGTTTCTTCACTGTAGTGCTTATGTTGTACCAGTTCCCGGCCCAAAAAAACCTCATTGCCATTATCGCTGATAGCCATGGATCCGAAGGCCTCGCTCATGCCCCATTCGCAGACCATCTTTCTGGCCATCTTGGTAGCTCTTTCCAAATCATTGCTGGCTCCGGTGGTCAATTGATTTAAAAAGAGCTGTTCAGCCACCCTGCCCCCCATCATCACCGCCAGTGTACTTTCCAGATATTCCTTGCTGTAGTTGTGCCGCTCATCCACAGGCAGCTGCATAGTAATGCCCAGGGCTTGCCCCCTGGGTATAATAGATACTTTATGCACTGGATCAGCCTTGGGCAGTAGCCTGGCCACTAAAGCGTGACCGCTCTCATGATAGGCAGTGGTTTTTTTCTCTTCCTCAGTCAGAATCACACTCCTGCGTTCCTTGCCCATCATCACCTTGTCCTTGGCTTCCTCCAGATCCTCCATACCCACCATTTCCTTATCTTTCATGGCTGCGATCAGGGCTGCTTCATTGACCATGTTCTCCAGATCAGCCCCGGAGAAACCAGGCGTACCCCGGGCTAAAACATCCAGCTGGACCTGATCGGACAAGGCCACCTTGCGGGCATAGACCTTGAGGATTTGCTTTCTGCCGTTAAGATCAGGGTTAGGCACTACCACCTGGCGATCAAACCTGCCTGGCCTAAGCAGAGCTGGGTCCAAGACATCCGGCCTGTTCGTGGCCGCGATCAGGATTACGCCCTCATTTGACTCAAAACCGTCCATTTCTACCAAAAGCTGATTCAAGGTCTGCTCCCGTTCATCATGCCCTCCGCCCAGGCCTGCCCCACGCTGTCTACCCACAGCATCTATCTCGTCGATAAATATCAAGCACGGGGCGTTTTTCTTGCCCTGTACAAACAGATCCCTGACCCTGGAAGCACCAACACCCACAAACATTTCTACAAAATCAGATCCCGAGATTGAGAAAAAAGGCACTCCGGCTTCTCCTGCCACTGCCCTGCCCAACAGAGTCTTACCTGTGCCAGGCGGCCCGATCAAAAGCACTCCCTTGGGAATACGTCCCCCCAGGCGGGTAAACTTCCTGGGATTGCTCAAAAAATCCACAACTTCTGCTAACTCGTCCTTGGCCTCGTCTATTCCGGCTACGTCTTCAAAGGTGACCTTGGTGGTATCCTCGGAAATCATTTTGGCTTTGGAACGACCAAAAGAAAAAGCCTTGCCTCCGCCGGCACCTCCTTGCATCTGGCGCATGAAAAAGATCCAGACTGCTATGAGCAATAGCATGGGAAACCAAGAAAGAAGCATAGTCAAATACCAGGGAGACTCTTCTTTGGGTTTGGCTTCCACCTGGATCCGGCGCTCTATGAGATTACTGACCAGATTGGGATCATCTGGAGCGTAAGTCATGAATTTCCGGTCGTCTCCTACTAGAGTGCCAGTAATCTTCTGGCCTTCGATCTCCACGCTGAGCACATCGCCTTGTTCCACCAAAGACAGAAATCTGCTATAATTAATCTCTTCTCTTTGTTGTTGAGGCTGCTGAAACATATTGAAGAGAGCGACCATAACCAGGGAAATGGTGGCCCATAAAATAATGTTCTTGGCAAAATTGTTCAAAAGTCACTCCTTAACAGTACTATTCAAACCTGCTTTTATAATAATTAACACAAGCATTGACCCCTGTCTATATAAGGCAATGCAGCCAGTCAAGCTTTGCAAAGTCTTGGCTAGATATAAGGGTATCATTCGCGTGGACAGGATCCAAAAGGGAAAAATGAAGTCTGCGCCCCTTGCTCCAAACCAAAGGATCTGTTAAATACTCAGAGCAGGTCGGAAGCGTTTCGTCACCGGTGTGGCGCCTGGACTTCAAATCCAGTGGATGGGCTAACACCCATCGGTAGGTTCGACTCCTATACGCTTCCGCCATTTTTTTGTCTTGACTGAACCAGAAACTTCCAGCCCTTTTCAATCTGACTCTGTACAGAACTATATCCAGTTCCCCCAGAACAGTCTCTCCTGGCCACTGCTGCCTCATAATCCAGCACTTTATACACATCTGAATCCACTAAAGGAGAAAATCTTTGCAGTTCCTCCAGGTTGAGCTCTTCCAGGGCCATATTCTTGGCCTCGGCATAAGCCACTGCTTGGCCTGTTATAAAATGGGCCTGCCTAAAGGGCAGGCCTCTGAGCACCAAATAATCTGCAAATTCAGTTGCGTTTAGGTATCCTTTTTTTACAGCCCGAAGCATGTTTTGCAATTCAAATTCCAGACCTGAAACCAGTGCGCTCATCACCCTGAGGGAACTATCTACTATCTGCTCCATTTGAAGAAAGAGTGGCTTGTCCTCTTGCAGATCCCGGTTATAGGCCAGAGGCTGGGCTTTGAGCACGGTGAACATGCCCAAAAGAGCGCCGAAAGCGCGGCCGGTACGACCGCGCATGAGCTCGGCCAGATCCGGATTTTTTTTCTGAGGCATAATGGAAGAGCCAGTGCTGAGAGCATCAGGGAGCCGGACAAACCCAAATCCGGGATTAGCCCAAAGTATAAGCTCTTCACAAAACCGGCTCAGATGAGTCATGATCATGGAGCCTGAAAACAGGGCCTCCAACACGAAGTCCCGGTCTGAGACAGCATCCATGCTGTTCTCAAATGCCTTGCAAAAACCCAGCTCGTTTGCTGTATACTCAGGATCCAAATCATAAGTGGTCCCAGCTAGAGCAGCAGCTCCCAGGGGGCTGATTTTTATCTTTTTCTGCATATCCTGGAGGCGCTCATAATCACGCTTAAACATCTGTACATAGGCCAAAAGATGCTGAGCCAGGGTCACTGGTTGGGCAGGCTGCAAATGTGTGCAGCCGGGCAGCATTGTGTGCACATGTCTCTGGGCCTGATTTAAAAAGGCTTGAATCAGCTCCAAAATTTCTTGCGCCCAGTTTGTTGTGCGCTGGGCAACAAAAAGCCTAAAATCAGCTGCGACCTGATCATTGCGGCTGCGGCCTGTATGCAGCTTCTGGCCCACCTGCCCAATGAGCTCGGTCAGCCGCTTTTCTATATTCATATGCACGTCTTCTAATTCACTGCGCCAGGGGAAACTGCCCTCTTTAATCTCCTGCTCAATCAGATCCAGCCCTTTCAAGATCTGCTCCAACTCCTCAGAGCGCAGAATACCCTGCTTGGCCAGCATCTTGGCGTGAGCCCTGGAACAGGCTATGTCCTGGACTGAGAACTCTTTGTCCCAGTGCAGGGAATCAGTATACTCCTGGAGCAGCGCATGCGCCGACTCATGAAATCTGCCAGTCCACATCTTATTTCCGCCCTTTTGCAATAAATATAAGTCCTACGCAGCTGCTTGTCTTGTGTTTGAAGCAATAATGTAAAAAAAGTAATTATTCACCACCTGCTGTGCTCGAAGTTTGGGAACTGGTAAGGCCAGGGCCCGGGGATTCGGCTAACAGAGCGCAAAATGTTTGAGCGACTTAGAATGCGTTAATCAAAACTATGCAAC
>CAZLUR010000048.1:0-18183 GCA_964562725.1 uncultured Desulfohalobiaceae bacterium
AATGGTAGCCGAAAACAATTTTTATGTAAAGTTTTTATTGAAACCTTGTACTAGGCTGTGTTTTTTCCCTTACATCTTGTTATTCCAGGAGATAGTTTATGAGCGCCAAATCCAATCTGGTGGTTGGGTTGGACGTCGGGACCACCAAAATATGTGCAGTGGTTGGTGAAAATGCCCCTGAAGGAGTAGATGTGGTAGGCATCGGTATGAGTCCATCCACAGGTTTACGCAAGGGGGTGGTGGTCAATATTGAACAGACTGTGCAGTCCATTAAAAAGGCCCTAGAGGAAGCCGAACTAATGGCTGGCTGCGAGATTCGCAATGTTTATGCTGGAATAGCTGGCAGTCATATCATGGGCTTTAACAGCCATGGGGTAATAGCTGTTAAAGGCGGGGAAGTGACCCTAAAGGATGTAGAGCGGGTAATTGATGCAGCCAAGGCTGTGGCAATTCCTTTGGATCGTGAACTCATCCATATCCTGCCCCAGGAATATATTGTGGATGAGCAAAGGGGTATTGAAGATCCTGTGGGCATGGCCGGAGTCAGGCTGGAAGTCAGAGTGCATATTGTGACAGGAGCGGTTTCCAGCGCACAGAATATAATTCGTTCTTGCCATCGGGCTGGCCTGGATGTCTCGGACATTGTCCTGGAATCCCTTGCTTCGGCGCAGGCAGTGCTCACTGCTGAAGAGCAGGAAATAGGTGTAGGTTTGGTGGACATAGGTGGTGGTACCACAGATCTTTCTGTATTTGCCAACGATTCCATCAAGCATATCTCAGTGTTGGCCCTGGGAGGTACCAATCTGACCAATGATATTGCCTTTGGGTTGCGTACCCCGGTCAGCAGTGCGGAGAAGATCAAGCTCAAGTATAGCTGCGCCCTGGCAGACATGGTGCAAAATAACGAGACCATCGAGGTGGCCAGTGTAGGTGGACGCGACCCCCGCAGTATATCCAGGCGGGTGCTGGGAGAGATCTGTGAGCCCAGGATGGAGGAGATCCTAAGCCTAGTGGACCAAGAGTTGGTCAGATCCGGATACAAGAACATGGTCGGTGCAGGAATGGTGCTCACAGGAGGCACCTCTCTGGTGCAGGGCGTAGCCAATCTTGGGGAACAAGTCTTTAACTTGCCGGTCAGAGTGGGTTATCCCCAGGGCATTGGCGGTTTGAAGGATGTAGTCATGAACCCTAAGTATGCTACTGCAGTGGGCCTTTTGCTTTATGGGGCCAAAAAACAAAGAGTGGATCACAAGTTCAGGATCAGGGAAAAAAATATATTTCACCGCATTCTGACTAAGATGCGCAGATGGTTTGCAGATATCAGTTAACAAATTAGTGGCGTGCATGCACCAAAAAAAACAGGTCAAGGAGGTATGCAATGGATTACATGGAAATAGAGCCTGAAGGCAATGCCCGGATCAAAGTCGTGGGCATTGGCGGTGGTGGAGGCAATGCAATAAACAACATGATCAGTTCCGCCCTGAAGGGTGTATCTTTTATTGTGGCCAACACAGATGTCCAGGCCCTGAAACACTCTGCTGCTGAGCACAAGCTGCAACTGGGCGAAAGGTTGACCAAGGGGCTGGGAGCCGGGGCCAATCCCAACATTGGCCGGGATGCAGCCCAGGAAAGTCAGGACAGTATACGGGAGATGCTGGGTGACTGCGATATGGTCTTTGTCACAGCAGGTATGGGAGGCGGGACAGGTACAGGAGCGGCTCCGGTTATTGCCAATGTGGCTAAAGAAATGGGCGCTCTGACCGTGGCCGTAGTCACCAAGCCGTTCTATTTCGAAGGCAAAAAAAGGCTGCAGCAGGCAGAAAATGGGATTGAAAGCCTGAAAGAGGTGGTGGACAGCATCATCACTATCCCTAATGACAGACTGCTCTCCCTGGCTTCCAAAAAGGCCTCTTTTTTGGAGATGCTGAAGAAGGCAGACGAGGTACTCTACTATGCAGTGAAGGGTATTTCTGATTTAATCATGGTCCCTGGTTTGATTAACTTGGATTTTGCTGATGTCAAGTCAGTGATGTCTGAAATGGGGTTGGCCCTGATGGGTACAGGTATTGCTCAAGGTGAAGGCCGGGCCAGGGAAGCTGCCATGAAGGCTATTACCAGTCCCTTGCTGGAGGATGTATCCATTGACGGTGCCCAGGGAGTCCTGATGAACATTACATCAGGCCCAGAATTGACCATTGATGAAGTCAGTGAAGCTGCGAGCACCATCTCTGAATCTGCACAAGAGGATGCTCAGATCTATTTTGGCACAGTCTTTGATCCCAATGCCGGTGATGAACTGCGTATTACAGTCATTGCCACCGGGATTGAAAAGAGCAACCAAGAACAGCGCCAGTTAGGCCAAGGCAAGGAAGGCAAGGTGACCAGTTTGCAGCAGGAAAAGGAGAAGATACGCCAGGTGCACAGCCAATGGTCTGGAAATGCTGGGCTGGGGCAAAGTCAGGATGACCGGAACATACCGGCCTATCTGCGTAAAGGACAAGGCGGACCGGGATCCACCCAGGAGCAGCATCAGGCTGAGGCCAAAAAGGCCAAGGCCAGGCCTGCTCCTGGAGAAGAGGAATTCATATTTGACGAAGAAGAATTCGAGATTCCTTCCTTTATCCGCAAACAAGCTGATTAGGGGATCTATATTGCCTTGATTGCAGCCTAAGAGTTGTTTTATTGTTGGTGCACAGACTGTACATACCATTTGCCTGCATCTTGCAGCAGGGAGAAGGTACGCTGCACCATGTTGTGCGGATCAGCCAAATATCCAGCCATGAGCAAAGCAGCTTCAAAAAGTTGTTCTGTGCTGGTACGCAAAAATTCGTCCTCAGGGTTTTTTTGGTAGATCTGCAACAGGTTCTTTGTTAATTGATGCCCAGGGTTGATCTCCATAATCTGCTTGGGGATGGAGCTGTCCTGCTGGATGGTGCGCATAATCTTTTGCATCTGAGAACTAACTCCCTGATCAGGGCTGACCAGACAGGCAGGGTTGTTGCGCAAGCGTTTGGAGATCCTGATCTCGGTCACCCTGTCCCCTAGGATATCCTGCATCTTTTGTAACAAGCCTTTCAGATCCTTTTCCTGTTCCTGGGAGAGCTTTTCCTGTTCCTGCTCTTGCTGTGCGAACTCTTCCAGTTGAGCCGGGTCCACGTGTTCAGCAGCTAGGAGCTCAAAATCCTGAAACTTGCCCAGAGTCTGCAGGAGGAATTCATCTATAGGCTCAAACAGGTAGAGCACCTCAAGCTTCCGGTTAAGAAACATTTCCAGATGGGGATTTTGTTCAATATTTTCTCGGCTGGGGCCAGAGATGAAAAAAATATGTTTTTGTCCTGGCTGCATCCTTTCTGTGTATTGTGCAAGGGAAGTCAACTCCTGGGCGTCCTGGCTGTGTGAGGAGTTGAAACGCAAAAGCTCAGAAAAGGCCTCCTGATTTTCAAAGTCTGTATAGCCCAGCTTGAATAGCTTCCCGTGCTCCCTCCAGAAAGTGAGATACTTTTCAGGTTCCTCCCGGGCCAATTTCTGCAGTCTGGACAAAACCTGCTTGGTCAAGGTCTTGTTTATCTTTCTGAGCACAGCGTTCTCCTGGATGGACTGTCTGGATAGGTTAAGGGGCAGATCTTCAGTATCCACCATCCCTTCCAGGAAACCCATGTACTGGGGGATGACTTCCTGGTTTTTGCGCTGGATTAAAACCCGGTGCACATAGAGGTCCAGGCCATAGTCACTGGCATAGTTCTCCAGCATCATTTTACTTTTGGCCGGGATAAAGAGTAGTCCTGTAAACTGCACTGGAGCATCCACGCTGACATGCAGAGTGACTAGCGGCTCCTGGGTGTCGTAGCTCAGGAATTTGTAAAAATCGTTGTACTGGTCCTGGCTGATATTGAATTTGGATTCTTTCCAGAGGGCTGGAACGGTATTAACTTGCTCCTGGTCCACATAGATGGGGAAAGATATGAAATTGGAATGGGTCTTGATAATGGATTTTACCCTTTCTGGATCTAGAAATTCCTGACAATCCTTGTTTAAATCTATTTCTACCCTGGTGCCCCTGGAAAATTCCTGGTCCAGTTCCTGGACCTCGTAGCCCTGCCTGCCGTCAGAACTCCAAAGCACAGGGGGTTCAGTCGGACGCGCTGACTTTGATTTGACCTTGACCTGGTCTGCGACCATGAATACAGAATAAAATCCCACTCCAAACTGGCCAATAATGTTGTCCGGGTTTTCCTTTTGTTCAGCAACCTGTTTTAAAAATTCCTCTGTTCCGGATTTGGCAATGGTGCCCAGGTTGTCAATCGCTTCATTTCTGCTCATACCAATTCCAGTATCGCAGACAGTGAGCTTATTGTGCTCTTTGTCCACATGGATATCTATGCGCAGTTCCTGTTCTGGGTCAGCCACATCCGTGCCTCTGCTTTGCTCGAATCTGATCTTGTCCAAGGCGTCTGAGGCGTTGGATATAACTTCTCTCAGGAATATTTCTTTTTGGGTGTATATGGAATGGATAATTATGTTCAGCAGTTTTTGGGTTTCTGCCTGGAAATTATGGGTTTGAGCCTCAGTCATCTCTCAACCTCCTTCATCTGAGCTTAGGTATTAGCTATGCTTTATTAACAACTGTAAAAATAGATCCAGAATTGGCCTTGTCAAGCCCGGCCTTGTTCAAAAAAACCTGGTAGCAATCCAGGTCCCGGCTACGAAGGTGCCAACTGAACTGCCCAGATTAGCCAGGACCACCACCAGCAGGATTCTGCACAAGGGATTTAACCAAAATCCCTTGAGGGAAGTCAGAGCTTTTGGCAAGCCCTCCAAGTCTGATACTTTAGGCTTTTTGATCCAGGCCTGGACCAAACCCGCAATCCAGCCCGCGGCCATGGTGGGGTTGAGGCTGGTTAGAGGTGCGGCCACGAATGCAGACGTAATGGTCAAGGGATGTCCCAAGGCCAGGCCTACGCCTAAGGCGGAAAAAATCCCGTTGACCAGGATCCAAATATATACGGATTGCAAGGACTGCTGGGGATCATGCAGAAAAAAGCCTAAAGCAAGCAGGCAGATAATGATGAGGGGGATGCCCCATTTGACCAGGGAGGGCCAGAGAGATCTGGGCGGTATTGTACACAGGGCTTGGGTATCAATGTCTTGGCCCAGGTAGCGGATTATGCCTTTTGCATGTCCAGCACCTACAATGGCCAGAATTTTGGATCCAGGGCTGCTGGCTATCTTGTAAGCCAGGTACTGGTCACGTTCATCTATCAGTGTTTTTTGTACCTGGGGGAAGGACTGTGAAAATTCGTCCATGATCACCTGCAACTGGTCCTTATCCTTGAGGTTTTCAATATCCTCGGCCTTGATCTTGTCTTGGAAGAACAGGCTGGCCAGCAGCTGCAGCATCAGTTTCAGCTTGGCCCAGAAGGAAAGGGAATTCCAGACTCGTTTCAAGGTGATTGTTACGTCCCGGTCAGCCAAGACAAGTTCAGCGCCTGATTCTTTGGCTTGCTGCGCTCCTTCCAGCATTTCTGCTCCAGGTTTCACCCCAAGCTTTTGGCCTATCCTACGGTAAAAGGAACTCAGGGCCAACTGGGCCAGCAGGAACAGGGCCTTGTTATCCTTAATCACTTGGTACAGATCCATCTTTTGCCAGGCTTCCTGGTGTACCAGGGCCTGGTATCTGGAGGCACATAATTCCACGCAGATGGTCTCAGGTTGCGTTTCCCGGACAGCATTCTGGACGTCCAGTACGCTTTGCTGGGAAATATGCGCAGTACCCAGTATATAGAAGTCTTTGTCCTGCATTCTGATATATTCCAGTTTTTCCAAGATAGGTAAGGTTTCTTGATTCATGGTTTTTCGTTCTTGCTCTTGTATTGTTGCGGACCCTGCAACAGGGTGATTAAGGTAATTTCCCCAGGGCAATTAAAGCGCACTGGGACTCCGGAGACACCAACACCCGAGGAGGTGTAGCCCAAAAGACCCTGGTATGTCCAGAACCCGGAACAAAATTTGCGCGGAGCCGGGCAATGAGTGAATACCGGGCCCAAGGGCGGGATTTGTATCTGTCCGGCATGGGTATGTCCAGCCAGATACAGGCTGGCCTTGTGCCTGCAGGCCTCCTGATAGAGCACAGGCGAATGTGCCAGGAAGATGCAGAAACTATTGTCTGGTATGCCCTGGAAGGCTTGAGCTGTATCATGGCATCTATAGTAATGGGGATCATCCACCCCGGCGATCCAGATAGATTCCATGTTCTTGCTTATTTGACAGGATTCGTTGATCAAAACCCTGGCTGGAGAGTCCTGCAGCCCTTCCACCATTTCCAGACAATCATGGTTGCCCAGCACAGCCAATGCACCGTCCGTAGTATCCAGCTTGCGCAGCAGGCGATGCATATGTCCCAAAGCTTCCTGGTATGTGCCGTGAGTGCGCATGCGGTAATCCCCACCCAAAAGGCAAAGATCCACCCGGGTCTTATCCAGCACACCGAGCAGCCTTTCAGTGAGGCCAGGCAAACCATCTAAGTGCAGATCGCAGATGAACAATATTTTGTAGCCCTGGAAACTTGCAGGCAAGTCAGGCAGGCTGATTTCCAGCTCTTTGACCCAAAAACAAAGGGCATTAGCCTGGCCTCGGGCATAAAACCCGCTAACTCTGAAAAAGCTGTACAGCAAGAAATGATAATAGACAGCTTCTTCAAAATGAAAAAGACTGGACCAGAACCCTGCATGTTCTCTGCAAGACGCCAATTCTTTGAGCCTGACCCTGGGCCGCAGGGGTCGTGGATACCAAGCAAAGGGTTTTTGCAAGAGCACTTGTTTGTAAAAGCGGGTCCAGTACCAACCTGCCAGGCAAAAAGTCAAAAGCAGGATCAGTATCTGGGCTAAACCCAGTTCCAAGTACAAAGCCAAAGGAATCATGGGCAATCCAGCTTCCAGAAGGTGATCCAGAATAAATATGTCAGCACCCCTTGTCAGGCCCAATCTGCGCTTGCCAAAACTGGTCAGCAGATCTCCGGCCATGCTCAGCATGACACAGAGCAGCCCCAGCCACAAAGGCAGGCTCAGGATAAGGGCTAAAGCTAAACCCGCAATAAAGGCCCAGATTAAACCGGATCTGGTCTTGCCCGGGCCCAAAATAGGACGGTTGTCATTAAGCCTTCGGCCCAGGTCCAGGGGGGTGCTTGGCTTGTGATCCCGGAAATAGGCCCGTATTGCCGGGGCCAGATTTATGCCGCCCAGGAGCAGCAAGACCTGCAGATAGGTCAGGAGGCTGTCCAGCATAGATTATTCACTTTGCACATATCCCCATTCCCGGAGCCTATGCAATGCGTACTGCCCTTGATGACCTTGGCCGGATTGCTGCAGGAAACGCGTATAAAAGTCTGCTGCATGCCTGGTGCGCTGCATGCCTTCCAGGGCTAGGCCGCGATAGAAAAGGGTCTGGGGATTGCCTGGGAGCATTTGTTCATAAGTTTCCAGCTGTTGATAGGCTGCTTGGTTTTTCCCGGCTGCCAAAGCAGCCATACTGCTTTGCAGGACAGCCTGAGGTTCGCTGGGGTAGATTTCCTGGGCCTGCTTAGCTGCTATCCTGGCTTGTTCGTGTTTGTTTTGGGCCTGCAGGCATTTGGAGAGCATAACTAACCCGGCGTAGTCTTCAGGTTGTTTTTGCAGTCCGCTGCGTATATATTGCTCAGCTTGGCTGAATTTTTGTTCAGCCATTAGTTTTTCGCTTTTTTGCAGGTCCCGGATCAATTTTTCCTGCCTGCGTAAAGACGCTGTGTGATCCATATACCTTTCCCTGCGCACAAGAAAATCCCTGGCTTGCGGATATTCCTCCCTGGCCCTTTGCCTTGCGCTCTGGTAGCGTTCCTCTGACATGGGATGAGTGGAGAGCATGATCTGCAGCAGGCCTGGCTCCTGTCTGGATTTTTGGCGTAGCATGTCCATGAGCCCGATCATACCTTGGGGGTTGTAGCTGTTCTGTACCATGTACTGCATGCCCAAGGCATCAGCTTCACGTTCATTGTCCCGGCTGTACTTGGCCAGCAGGGCCCCGGCCCCAATGCCGCCCAGACCCGCGATCAGAGGAGCGTACTCCTGTTTGTCCGCCAGAATGACGCTGGTGCCGGTCAAAACAGCAGAGGCCAACATGCCTTTGGACATCTGGGAGGCTGTGTGTCTGGCATTGACATGCCCCAGTTCATGGCCAAGCAGGGCAGCCAGTTCAGCCTCATTTTGCATGTCCAATAAAATGCCCCGGGTAACTGCTATGCTACCCCCAGGGAAGGCGTAGGCATTGACATAGACAGCGTTAACGCCTTGAAAGGAATAGGGCATATCCGGCCTGTGGCTTTTTGCAGCCAGGGACAGGCCTGTATCTTGTATATAGCTGTTCAGAAGCTTATCCTGCACAGGGCCGTAGTCCGCAGAGATCTGGTGCGGCGAGTGTTCTTGGTCTATACTGATCTCCTGCTCTTGGCTGATAAGCATGAGTTGGCGCTGGCCTGTGACTGGATGGGCTGCGCAGCCTGAGATAAGGCCTGCTGTGCTCAGGGTCGATAAAAGCAGAAATTCTCTTCTGCTCAGGATAGCAGGATTCAGGCTCAGATTTGTCTCGGGCATGTTCTTCCTCCTGTGACAAACTCTTTTTGTGTTGCAATTGTTTTCCAAGCTGGATAAAGGGTTTTAAGTTTTGAGATTGCCGATCTTGAATCCTGGTATACACTGCTTATTCCTGGTTTGTCCAGGCTGGCAGGCAGGGCTGGAAGCCAGGAGTAAATCATGCTTGCCTGCAGTCTGGATTGTGCTTATTCTAAAAAGGTCATAAAATATATAGCAATGTGTAAAGACAACCCAAAGCAGAGGAGGCTTTTATGGAGCTGACAGGCAAAAAGGCTTTGATCATGGTGGAACAGCAGTATAACGACTATGAACTCTGGTATCCCTATTATCGGCTCCTGGAGGCTGGGGCAGAAGTCTCCTTGCTGGGCCCTGAAGCGGGCCAAGATTACCCAGGCAAGGAGGGCACCAAGGCCAAAACTGATCTGGACATGCACAAAGTCCAGGCCAAAGACTACCAGGTCCTGATCATCCCTGGAGGCTATGCCCCTGATCACCTGCGCAGGCACGCCGAACTTGTACAGCTGGTGCGCAGCATGCATGAACAGGGCAAGGTAATAGCCGCGATTTGCCATGCTGGCTGGATGCTGGCTTCTGCGGGAATATTGCCAGGCAAAAATGTGACATCAGTGCCCGCCATTAAGGACGATCTGGTGCATGCCGGCGCAAAATGGGCAGATCAGGAGGTAGTCCGAGACGGGAATCTGATCACCAGCCGCAAGCCTGCAGATTTGCCTGCATTCATGCGAGAGGTGATATCAGCTTTAAGTTGAATATTTCTTATAATCTCTTTCTTGCTTAGGCATCCAGCGCATTAAACACGACCAAGGCATCAACAGCAACAGGTCGCGGGCCGTTGAACAGGACCGGATTTAAGTCAATGGAATGGATCGAGTCATGAGTATTGCCAATATTGCCCAGGGTGATCAGCATGTCTGATAAAATATCTTTGTCTACTGCAGGCATGCCCCGGACTGGATCCAGGATGGACATGCCCTTGATCTCTGTGAGCATAGTCATTGCTTCTTTTTTGCTGCAGGGGGCTATGCGGAATACGACATCATTGAGGATTTCAGTAAGCAGTCCTCCCAAACCAAATAAAACACAAGGTCCAAATTGCTCGTCCCTGATCAGGCCAAGCATAACTTCCCTCTGGGCAGGCAACATCTCACTGGCCAGGACAGCAGCCTGCTCATCATTCATAGCGCTTAACAGCTGATCATAAGCCAACAGGGCTTCTTGTTCACTGCGGATATCGGGCTGCACCAAATTGTGTTCACTCTTGTGAACTACTCCGGGCTTTAAACCTTTCATGACTACAGGGAAGCCAATGTGCTGCCTGATTTTGGCCAGGGCCGTTCGCTCCGAGATGAGCATCTCTTTGCTTACCGGAATACCATAGCTGCTGACAAATTGTTTTGATTCATATTCTGAAAGTATTCTGTTTTTTTTCTTACTCTGGGCCTGCACTTTGGTATTCCTCCTCATTTAGTAGAGAGTTGCTTATAATGCCAAAGACCTGCCATGGCATGGGCAGCGCGTTCAGGTGAGGGTAAATTATAGACTGCTCTAGCTGTTCTTAGCTGCTGCAAAACATTATCCCAGATTCCAAGTGGCGCTCTCAGGCAGGTGATTAAAGGCTTTTTTTGGTTCCATTCCAGGAAAAGCTCTGCCAGGTCTGGGACTGTTTGAATGTTGGCAGAGGCGAACATCATCAAAAGCAGAATCCCGTCTACATTTTCATCTTCCATGACAGCCCTGACAATAGTTTGCAGTGCAGCAGAGTTATACCAGGCCGGCCCCATATCTACCGGGTTGCTTCGCAGGGCCAGCGGCGGCAAAAGTTTATTGATCGTCTTTTGTGTTGTGTTTTGCAGGGCAGTAACATCTAAGCCAGCATCATGGCATATATCGCAAACTACCATACTTAGGCCGGCTTGTCCGGAGAGCACAGCTACTCTGGGTCCTTTTGGCAGGGGGCAGACTGCCAAGGCCTGGGCCAGGTCCATAAGCCTTTCTGAGTCTGGGACAGAATAGATTCCTGTCTGCCTAAAGGCTGCTTCATATAGTTCTTGCCTGCCTGCCATGGAGCCGGTATGAGAAACAGAGGCCTGATTTCCTGCTTTGGCTCGGCCTGATTTGTAGGCGATGACCGGTTTTTTCCCGCGCACTTGCTCTGCGGCTTGCATTAGCTCTCTGGGATCGTCAATTCCTTCAAGATATAGTGCGATAACCTGTGTTTGGGGATCTTGTGCCAGGAAATTCAGCATATGTGCAAAATCAATATTGAGGCGATTGCCAAGGCCCACAAGCTTACTTATGCCCACATGCAGCTGCATAGCCATATAAGCCAACAAATGGGAAATGCCACCGCTTTGGCAGACTAAGGCCACGTTTCCCTTTTCCAGATTGGAAAGTTCTGGTGTAAAAGAAGCATTGAGATCTGCATGCAGGTTGAGCAAGCCAAAGGTGTTCGGTCCAATGACCGGTAAATTAGCTTTAATAGTCAATTCAGCAAGTTGTTTTTGTTGTCTGGCGCCAGCAGGGTCATCAATTTCCTTGAAACCTGCTGTGATAAGCACTACCCCTTTAACTCCGTTTTGCTTGCATTCCTGCAAGATGTCCAAAACCAGTGTAGCTGGCAGGACTATGATGGCCAAATCTATGGGTTGGTTAACAGCAGACAGTGAAGTATAGGCTTGAAAACCAATTATTTCTTTTGCTCCAGGATTGATAGGGAAAATATACCCTTTATATCCTCCTTGGACCAGGCTTTTCATGACGTGAAAACCTAGTTTGCTGGTATTATCAGAAGCCCCCAGCACTGCTACGCTTCGAGGTTGAAAAATTTTATGCAAATGATCAAAAGGGAATTCTTGATTGGAGGTCATAATGTTTGCCTTGCTTTAGGACTGGAGGTGATAGAATTTGAGCTCTAGTAGTTAGTGATTTTGAGGTGCATCATAGCAGCCAAGATGCCTATTTAATTCATATATTAACCCTTTTACAAGATAGTAAATATTTGTCAAGAAGCAAGCAGCAAATCTCTGACCTGCTATAAAAGACAGGTCTGGGCACATTGTTTTACAGATCCAAATGAAATTTTCAGCAAAGGAGAATAGGTTATGCACTACCCTGAACTTCTGGATACACAAGAAAAACAGATTCAGGAAGAGGTCAGGGCTTTTGCCCGGGATAAGGTCTCTGCTGACTATATCCGAGCCATGGATCGGGAGGAGATCGATTACCCCAAGCAATTTGTCCAAGAACTGGGCAGGCAAAATCTTTTGGGTTTAAGGTTTGAGCCTAAATGGGGCGGGAGAGGGTTGCCCTGGAGCGCCGAAGTACAAGCCGAGGAAGAAATAGGTGTTCTGGGCACAGCGTTGGGCTGTGCCTTTGTGATGCCCTCTATAGTGGGGGAGGCCTTAAGCCGGTTTGGCACAAACGAACAAAAGGAGAGATTTTTAAAGCCTATATTGAGGGGAGAGCTCATCTCTGCCGAGGCTTTGACTGAACCCAGAGGAGGATCAGATTTTTTTGGGGCCACCACCCTGGCCGTGGAAAAGGAGGACCATTTTTTGATAAACGGCCAAAAAAGGTTTGTGGTGGGCGCCACCGAGGCAGACCTTTTTTTAGTCTATTGCCGCACCAATTTAGAGGAAAGTGCTGAAAAGTACAAACGGATCAGTACTTTTATTGTTGAGCGCACAGCAGGAGTAAGCACAGAACACGTTTATGGGCTGATGGGCACTCGTGGCGGCGGTACAGGCAGGTTGGTATTCAGAGAGGTCAAGGTGCCTAAGGAAAATCTGGTGGGTACGTTGCATGGCGGGGCCTTGGTCTTTAATCAGATGATGATTCCGGAAAGACTGACTTCTGCTGCCGCCAGCCTGGGCATGGCCAGGGCAGCCCTGGAGATTGCCACCAGATACAGTGACAAAAGGCTCGCTTTTGGCCAACCCATTCGCAAGTATCAAGGGGTCAGCTTTATGATCAGCGAGGCAGCCACCCAGCTTGATGCTGCTAGAAGCCTGGTCTATATGGCGGCTAAAGCTGCAGATAAGAATGCTCCTAACATGCGTCGTTTAGTCAGCGAAGCAAAAAAATTTGCCACCAAAATGGCCTGGGATGTGAGCAATACAGCTATGCAGGTTATGGGCGGCATCGGATATACTGATATCTACCCTGTAGAAAGGATTGTGCGCGATTCCAGGCTATCCCAGATCTGGACCGGGACCAATGAAATTATGAATTTGCTTATCCAGCACGAATGGTATCAGGAGGTGCTCAGAAAGGATCAGATGGCCAGGGATGTAGAAAGCGACGCCATGGACCCTCAAGCAAGCCGGGAAAAATGCTTTACTGATCAGGATATGTGGAAAATTCATGAGCAGGGACAATAATCAGCAATGTTTAAGCCGGGAGCTTTATACCCACTGTTGTTTGTGGATTTTTAGCATCCAACCCTTAAAGATCAGCCTTTATGAAAAATGGTAGTTTACTGCATGCTCTGCACTTAGAAGTTTTGATTCTTTACAGGAGGCTGGGCAATGGAAATATTACAGGCCTGCTGTGATATCCTTGCGCCATGTGCCCTGGGCGGGGGGTGATCAACGAGAAAACCTTACCGGAGCTCCAGTGCTCCATTATTGCCGGGGCAGCGAACAATATCCTGGAACAGGACAGATACGGCCCGATTCTAGCCCAGAAAGGCATTCTTTATGCACCTGACTATGTGCTTAATGCTGGCGCGCTGATCAGTGTGGCAGACCAGCTGGAGGGATTTGATCAGGAAAGGGTCAGGCGCAGGGTGCTGGCAATCTATGATAACTGCCTGCAAGTCTTTAGCCTGGCCGACAAGGAGGACCTGTCTCCTGTGGAGGCTGCAGACAGGATAGCTGAAAAACGTCTGTCCCGGGAGCTGTAAATGCGCGGCCCGGCCATAGGTAATCAGCAAGTTATCAGAGTATTTTTTTTGGATGGGAAATTGACTCCAAAAGCCCATAACTGGTCAGTGCAGAGCTTTGCATAGCAGGATTTTTCCATAAATTTTATCCTCCAGAAAGCATTAAGGTGATGTGTATGGAATCACCTTGTTGGACAGGCATGGTCAGTTCTTCAGGGTAAGCGCTCTGCATATTGACGTAGATTTCAATATGATTTTGCAATTTGCCATTTTTAAATATGTCATCATGTAGGCCTGGAAATTTTTTGACCAGGGCGTTCAGACACTGGCCTACGTTGCTTCCAGCAACATTTATTATCTCCTGATTTCCAGCCTTATCTTTTAATATATGAGGAATATGCACAGCTATGCCCATTTTTGACTCCTGGCTCTTCATGCTGCTAACTTAATATAATCACAATTTAGAGCAGATGTTTTGACTTGTCAAATCATGATCTATGTGCTATGTTTTTAAGTTACAGAACAGCATTTTGGTTGCCAGGCCCAAACCTGGGTGTTTACAAGCCAGCTGGCCTAAGCTGCGCAAGGTGTGCACTGGGCAAGACAATTAAGCTGCTTAACTTAATCAAACAAAAAAGAGGCTGAAGATTATGAAAAAGGATGCTCATCCAGAACAGCACCAAGCCACTATTAAATGCGCTTGTGGTTTTGAGATCCAGACTTTGAGCACCAGAGGCAGCCAGATCGAAGTGGAGATATGCTCCAGCTGCCATCCGTTTTATACTGGTAAACAGCGTTTTGTGGACACTGCAGGCAGGATAGACCGGTTCAGAAGAAAATATGGACAACAAGAAGACAAAGGCAAGAAATAGTAGATACCTCGCTTTTGAAGCCTGCAGGTCTGCCTGCACAGCGCCTAGATTTACACCCGGCAAGTCAAGCAGCCAGGTTGTTTACGTTTTGACTTGTCAGGGCCAAAAAACTTGGTGATTACTCCGCTGCCAGAGGTAATTTGCAGCCCACAAAGATCTGGTCTTGAATTATGAGTTTTTTTCATAGGCTGCGTAATATTGAAGAGCAATATCTGGAATTGGAACATGAACTCAGTTCCCCTGAGGTATACCAGGACCAGAAGCGCTATAGCGAGCTGGCCAAGAACCATGCGGATTTGGCCCAGATTGTTGAACTGTATCGTGAATACAATCGCCTCTGTCATGAAATGGACAGCAACCTGGAGCTCAGGGATGATCCTGACCAGGAGATTAAGGAATTGGCCAGGGCTGAGATTGAGCAGCAACAGGCCAGGATCCAGGAATTGGAACAGGAGCTGCAAAAGTTGCTCAGCCCCCAAGACCCTTTGGACAAAAAGGCGGTTATTCTAGAGATCCGGGCAGGCACCGGTGGCGAGGAGGCTGCCTTGTTCGCAGCTGACTTGATGCGTATGTATACCAAGTATGCAGAGCAGATGGGCTGGAAGGTGGAACTTATGAACTCTCATGTCACCGGCAGTGGAGGATACAAGGAGATAATAGCTTCTATATCAGGCAGGGAAGTGTACAGGCGATTAAAGTATGAATCTGGTGTACACCGAGTGCAAAGGATACCCAGTACAGAATCCCAGGGCAGGGTGCATACCTCGGCGGTCACAGTTGCTATTTTGCCTGAGGCAGAAGAGGTTGACGTGAGCATTGATCCCAATGAAATCAGATTTGATGTGTTCAGATCTTCCGGCCCGGGCGGACAAAGCGTGAATACCACTGATTCCGCTGTCAGGCTTACCCACTTGCCCACTGGCCTGGTGGTCAGCTGCCAGGACGAAAAATCCCAGCACAAGAACAAGGCAAAAGCCATGAAAGTTCTACGTTCCAGGTTGCTGAAGATAAAACAGGATGAGGCCAAGATGGAGCTGGATCAAAGCAGGCGGGAGCAGGTGGGCAGCGGAGACAGATCGGAACGGATCAGAACCTACAATTTTCCCCAGAGCAGGATTACTGACCACAGAGTGAATCTGACCAGCTACAACCTGGAATCCATTCTCTCCGGAGAAATGGATCAGTTTCTGGACCCTGTGATTCGAGAATTCCAGGCCAAGGCCATACAAAAACCTTAATGAATGATCGGCAAAATATAACACCCAGGGCATTAATCTTCTTTTGTTCAGTGTAACTCAATTGCCTGGACTAATGTCCTTCAACTTTGTGGGCCCTGAGCTACTGTGCTACAGGGATGCTGTGAATGTGTAAGGAGTTGGAATCTATTTTCAAGCCTGGGCCCGCAGCCGAAGATTTGCAGGCCCTAAAGGGAACACTGCCTCAGGCTGCTGCCTTTCTGGCCCGAAACAAGGTGGATTCTCCCCGGCTTTCTGCAGAATTGATCATAGCCCAAGTCCTGGGCGTATCCAGACTAGAACTCTTGTTTGGTTTGCCTTATGGGCTGGGTCAGGAGGCACTGGATAAAATCAGACTGTTCTTGGCCCAAAGGGCCAGGGGCTGTCCAATGGCTTATCTCTTGGGTCGCAAGGAGTTTTATGGCCTAGAGTTTGAAGTCACTCCGGATGTGCTGATTCCCAGACCAGAAACAGAGCTTATCCTAGACCTGCTGCAAAAAAAAATTAGAGTTAAAAATGGTTTTTTGTTTGCAGATCTGGGCACAGGATGCGGCTCCCTGGGCATTGCTCTGCTCAAAATTTTCCCCGAGAGCCAAGGCATCTTAACTGATATAAGCCCTGAAGCCCTGAAAGTAGCTCAAAGGAATAGTCAAAAGCATAGGGTCCAGTCCAGGGTACAGTTCGTGCTGGACGATCTGGGCTCGGGGTTCAAACCCGGGACACTGGACCTTGCTGTGGCCAATCCACCTTATCTTTCCAGCCAGGATATGCTTGGCCTGAGCAGGGAAATAAAGAATTTCGAGCCGAAATTGGCCCTATGGGGGGGGCCTGAGGGATATGAAAAGGCCCTGAATTTAATATGCAATATCTGGTCTGCTTTAAAGGATATGGCCTGGTGTTTTGTGGAGGCTGCTCCGGCCCAGTTGGCAAAACTGATGAGCCATCCAAGGCTTGCAAGGATGTTGACTCCTGCATGTCGGGTATATCCTGATTTGAATGGAAAAGACCGTATATTGGCTTTGCAAAAGGTAGTGTGCAAAAAAAATAACAGGTTGTAGACAAAAAGAAACACCCTCCGGGAGTTGTTTGCAAATAAATTTTATAAATTCAAATGGTTACATGATGGTACAGAAATGGAATGCATTTTGCAAAAAGTTTTCTCGGAGGGTAATATGTGGCAAAAAACCATCGAGAAGTCTGTAAAATGCGCTGGAGTGGGGTTGCACAGCGGGAACAAGGTATCATTAGGATTTCATCCCGCCCCTTCAGGTTCTGGTATAACCTTTGCTGTTAAAAACTGTCAGGGCTTTAATTTCCTGCGTCTTGACCCAAGTCTGGTGGTAGAGCCCAGACTGGCCACTAATTTGGGGCTGGGAGAGGTCAAGCTGGGCACTATTGAGCATGTCTTGGCTGCAGTCCGGGGGCTGGAGATCGACAATCTGATCATAGAAGTGCGCGGAGAAGAGGTGCCCATCATGGACGGCAGTGCAGCCTCTTTTGTGCTATTGTTGAGGCAGGCAGGAATAAAAGAGCAGCATGCCAGGCGCAAAGTGTACAAAATAGTCCAGGAGTGCGCAGTGCAAGATAACGGGCGCTGGATAAGGGCTTTCCCTGATCCTGGTTTCCGGGTCCAATACACAATTGATTTTCCCCATCCTTTGCTGGGCAAACAAAGCATGGAATACGAAGGAAATGCCGAGAATTTTGTGCGCCTTTTGTCCAGGGCCAGGACCTTTGGTTTTTTGCATGATGTGGAAAGGCTGCAAAGCCAGGGCCTTATCCTGGGTGGTTCCCTGGAAAATGCACTGGTTTTGGATGAATGTGCAGCCTTGAACCCTGAAGGGCTGCGTTTTTCAGATGAACCTGTCCGGCACAAACTCCTGGATTTCATAGGTGATTTGGGACTGATGCAGCATCCCGTGCAGGGGGCCTTTGAAGTGTATTGTTCAGGTCATGAATTGAACAATCAATTTGTCTGCCTATTGGAAGAAAGTAAGGACCGCTGTTTGCAACTCACAGAGCTGGGACCTGCACAGTGTCTTGCACCAGAAAGGAATCGCCCGCAACCCTGGGAAGTGCTTGTTTCCAGCAGCTGATTACTGCCGGCAGCAAATACCAGATTTTTTTGGGCGCATATATTTATATTGCTCCATTCGGATCTGATTACAATCAGCTTCAAACCCGTCATTAAGGTTCTTGACCAGACCTGCCTATTTTTAAAAAATTTTTTCTTGCCTAAAAAATAAAAATGAGTTATGTTTCCTTCTTTGTGGCTGGCGTAGCTCAATTGGCAGAGCAGCTGACTTGTAATCAGCAGGTTGCGGGTTCGAGTCCCATCGCCAGCTCCAGAGGTCAATAGGAGGGATACCCAAGCGGCCAAAGGGAGCAGACTGTAAATCTGCCGGCGTAAGCCTTCGGAGGTTCGAATCCTCCTCCCTCCACCATAATTGCTTTAGTGCAAGCACCTAAATAAGTAGGAGACTGCGTTAAAAGGTCAAGGGACTACTTATTGTGCGGGAATAGCTCAATTGGCTAGAGCACCAGCCTTCCAA
>CAZLUR010000049.1:0-14410 GCA_964562725.1 uncultured Desulfohalobiaceae bacterium
ACCAAAGACAAAAGTCAGAACAAACCCACCAGGCAAGCCTCGCAGTTCTGTCCTTTTTTGCAGGGGCGCTCCCAAAACCTGAACCTGGAGCCCTGAGCCCTGAACTCAGGAGCCCATACAACTGGACAGTTAGCACAGTTTATAATATGTAAGTTCAAATTTTCCAATTAGGCCTGCAAGCAAGTTAACCCAGCACAAGGAGTTGCCCATGAAGGAACAGTTGCGCAGAATCGGTCTGGCCAATTTGCAAGAAATACATCACAATCTGTCCACCCCGGCTCTATATGAGCAAGCCATACTCAGGGGGGAAGCCCAAATGGCTCATTTGGGACCCATGGTAGTCAACACTGGCAGATATACTGGACGTTCCCCTCGTGACAGGTTCATAGTCCGCGAAGCAAGCTCTCAGGACAGGATCTGGTGGGGAGAGGAGAACATGCCCATGGAACCTGAGCAGTTTGAACATTTGCAGACTAAGATTTTAGGCTATCTGGAAGGTAAGTCCTTGTTTGTGCAGGATTGCTACGCAGGGGCTGATCCAAATTATCAGGTCAATTTGCGGGTAATCACCCAGAATGCTTGGCACAGTTTGTTTGCCAGGAACATGTTTATTCAGATCCATGACAGCAAACTTTTACAAATTCATGAGCCTCAACTGACCGTGATCCAGGCACCAGGTTGTACTGCCATACCAGAGATTGACGGTACCAATTCAGAGGCCTTTATCCTACTGCACTTGGGCCAGGGTTTGATCATCATCGGCGGCAGCAGTTATGGAGGAGAGATCAAAAAGGCTGTATTCACTGCAATGAACTATCTATTGCCTGTGCAGTCTGTAGCTGGTATGCACTGTTCAGCCAATCTGGGCCGAGACAAGGATACCGCGCTTTTTTTTGGTCTGTCCGGGACCGGAAAAACCACATTGTCCACGGTCAAGGACCGCATGCTCATTGGAGATGACGAACATGGCTGGCATGAAAAGGGCATATTCAATATGGAAGGGGGCTGTTATGCCAAGGTGATCCGCCTGTCTTCCGAGGCTGAGCCAGAGATCTATGAATGTACCCGCAAATTTGCCACCATTCTAGAGAACGTAGTCATGGATCCCCAGGGCAGACGTCTGGACCTGGACGATGACAGCCTGACAGAAAACACCCGGGCTGCCTATCCCCTGACTCACATTCCCAGCGCTTTGCGTAAAGGCTTGAATCCACATCCATCCAATATTTTTATGCTTACTGCTGATGCTTTCGGAATTTTGCCGCCCATAGCCAAGATGACTCCGGAGCAGGCCATGTATCATTTCATATCCGGTTATACAGCAAAGCTGGCAGGCACTGAAAGAGGGGTAACTGAGCCGGTGGCAGTGTTCAGTACCTGTTTCGGGGCCCCTTTCATGCCTTTGCATCCCCATGTCTATGCTGACTTGTTGGGCCAAAAGATCATTGAGCATAATGTGGACTGTTGGCTGGTGAATACCGGCTGGAGCGGCGGGCCTTACGGGGTGGGGCAAAGGATAAGTATAGGCTATACCAGAGCCATGATCCGAGCTGCTTTGCAAGGTGATTTAAACAAGGTGGAATATAGTCGGGATCCCATATTTGGCCTGCACATGCCTCAAAAGTGCCCCCAAGTGCCTGCGGAGATTCTGGACCCAAAAAATACTTGGAAGGATCCTGAGGCCTACGAGCAGAAAGGACAGGAACTGGCCGGACTGTTCCAGGAAAACTTTCAGCGCTTTGAATCCGAAGTGTCCCATGTAGTGCGGGATTCCGGGCCTAAATTAAATAAATGATTGCCCAAAAGGAGCAGCATGCTACTTTACCTGCAATGTCCCACAGGGATTAGCGGAGATATGTTCTTGGCCGGGTTGGCTGATCTTGGTCTGGATCTGCACCTTTTGCAAGATAGATTGCAGGAGGCTGGGCTGGAACTGGGTGTGCAGGCCAAAAAAGAGAAATGTCAAGGACTGACTGGAAGCCGCCTACTGCTGGATTTCGAGCCAGGCCAGCCTTGGCGCAGGCTGCAGGATTTACTTGACATCCTGGATAAAATAAATGTCTCCACTGGAGTCCGGGAGAAATGCAAATCTGCTTTGGAAAGCCTGGCCCGGGTGGAAGCGGAAGTGCACGGAGTGGACTTAGACCAGGTGCATTTTCATGAATTGGGTGCTGTGGATACTTTGGTTGACATCCTGGGCGTATTTTGGGGCCTGGAGCAGATGGGCATCAAGCAAGTCTATTGTTCAGCTCTGCCTTGGTTCAGTGGTGAGATCAAGTGCTCGCACGGCGCACTGCCATTGCCTGCCCCTGCTGTCATTAAGCTTTTGCGGGGCAAGCCGGTCTATCCCACCAGGTTTGAGCAAGAGTTGATCACCCCCACCGGGGCACTGCTTTTAGATCAGATAGTGCAGGAATTTGCCCCTGGTCCGCAGGGTGTGCTGCAGGCTTCAGGCATAGGCTGGGGCAGCACGGAATTGGAGGGCCAGGCCAACGGGCTGCGTCTAATTCTGTACCAGAATCAGGGACAAAAAGATACAGAACTGGTTTGGGTCCTGGAGAGCAATATGGATCACCTGACCGGGGAAGAGTTGGGCGCTTTATTCGAGCCGCTACTGCAGGCAGGTGCTTTGGATATACTCTATTTGCCAGGGATAATGAAAAAAAACCGTTGCGGAGGTTTGCTCCAGGTTATTTGTCTCCAGCAGGATCTGTCCCGGGTCAGGCTGGAGTTCTTCCGGCAGACCTTGACCTTGGGTATCAGGCAATATCAGGTACAACGCACTATCCTGGACAGGACCCAAGCCAATCGCAAAACCCCTTGGGGCCAAGTGCGGACCAAAAGGGTCAACTGGGAAGGTGAAGAGTTAGAGCGGGCAGAATACGAAGCCCTGCAGGAGCTGGCCCAGAAAAGCGGACGCTCCATGGTCCAACTGCGCTACATGCTTTGGGATGTGGATAAACAAGGGTGAACCGCAAATCCATGATTCATTTTCTTTTGGTACAAGAGCTTGAGAGTTCAAGGTTCAGCGTTTAACTTTCTAGGCTAAGGCAATAAATTCAGGGTGATAAGACAAATATGAACTTAGACAGTTAGAGACTTGAATATAGTTAATAAAAATAGTTTATTACTAAAGAACTTTTGACTGCCCAGTTTAGAAGACCAGAGGATAAATTATGCAGAGCAAATACGCAGGAATCAGTATTGCAAATTCTAACTTTGAAAGTTTATAGTTTTTGTCATTTGCCCCGCACATCCTGCCTGGAACAGACAGTATACAGCTCACATCCTTTGCATTTGGGCCTGCGGGCCAGGCATACTTCCCGCCCGAACCAGACCAGGAGATGGTTGATTTTACCCCAGGCACTTGGGGCAAATATGTCCATGAGCTCCTTTTCAATGCGGACAGGATTACGGGATTGAGTTAGGCCAAGTCGATATGTTATTCTTTTTACATGGGTATCCACTGCAATACCTTCCTGGCGGCCAAAGGCATTAGAGAGGACAATGTTGGCAGTTTTTCGGGCCACACCGGGCAGGGTGAGCAACTCTTGCATGTTCTCCGGGACCTGGCCCTGGTAGTCCTTCTCCAGTCTGGCCGCAGTTTGGATCAGGTTTTTGGCCTTTTGTCGAAAAAAACCTGTAGGGCGGATAACCTGTTCCACTTGCGCAGGAGCGGCCTGGGCCATATCTTTGGGCTGTGGCCAAAGCGAGAAAAGCTGTGGGGTGATCTTGTTCACCTGGCGATCAGTGCACTGGGCTGCAAGTATGGTCGCTACCAGCAGCTGCCAGGGAGATTCCCAGAGCAGCATCCCTCGCAGTTCAGGGTACCTTTCCTGCAGGGTATGCAGAATGTATTCAGCCTTTTGTGCATTTGTCATGGGCAAAGGCAGGGTTGAATGGTGTAAATAAACTGATAAACAAGGAGTATATGCTATGTCTACAGCGCTTGTCTATATGACCGCCAAGGACAGGCAGGAAGCCGAAAATATTGGCCGGGTTCTAGTGGAATCCAGGCTCGCAGCCTGTGTGAATATTGTGGAGAATATGCAGTCCATGTTCTGGTGGCAGGGTTCAGCCCAATCTGAAAGCGAGGCTGTGCTTATGGCCAAGACCAGGGTCAGCTTGGTATCCAAAGTCAACGCAAAAGTTAAAGAAGTGCATTCTTACGACTGCCCCTGCGTGGTTGCCATGCCTATTATAGATGGCAACTTAGAATTTTTGGATTGGATTCAAAATGAGACAGAACAGGCTGGCTGATTTGTTCTATGAATTACCATATCTTGACCCAGGGTTGCCAGATGAATGTCAGCGATTCTCTTTGGTTGTCCCAGGCCTTACAGGGCCGAGGCTGGAAGCAAGCCCCAGAGGAGCAGGCAGAGGTCTTTTTACTCAATACCTGCAGCGTGCGGGACAAGCCGGAGCAAAAGGTCTATAGCATTCTAGGCAGGCTCAGAAAGTATTGGGAGCGCGATCCCCAGGTGTTCGTAGCCGTAGGCGGCTGCTTAGCCCAACAGGTGGGTCAGGCATTCTGGCAGAGATTTCCCCATGTGCGTCTGGTTTTTGGACCAGATAGCGTAGCTTCTGTTCCGGACAGCCTGCAACGGATCCGCCAGGAACCAGGCCTGCGCCTTAGCCTGCTGGACTTTATGGAATATTATCCAGAACGCGGACATGAGTTTTGTTCCAGGCTTACCCCAGCCCAGGCCTATGTTAATATTATGCAGGGCTGTGACAATTTTTGTGCCTATTGTATAGTGCCCTATACCAGGGGACGTCAGAAGTCCAGACACAGCAAAGAGATCATCCTTGAATGCAATCAACTGGCAGCCCAGGGAGTCAAGGAGATTACCCTGCTGGGTCAAAATGTGAACAGTTACGGTCTGGACAAATATGGCGACGGGGTTAGCTTTGTATCTCTATTAGAGCAAATTTGTTCTATACCTGGGCTGCAAAGGGTGCGCTTTACTACTTCTCATCCCAAGGACATTGCTCCGGAACTGATCCAGGCCTTTGGCAGCCTGCCTGCATTGGCACCATCATTGCATTTGCCCTTGCAGTCCGGATCGAATAAAGTGTTGCAGAAGATGGGTCGCAGATACTCCAGGCAGGAATATTTGCAAATTGTTAAGGCCCTGCGCAGCATGAACCCAGAGATCGCCTTGAGCACAGATATAATAGTGGGCTTTCCAGGAGAGAGCGAGAGGGATTTTGAACAGACCCTGGATATGGTGCAGGAAGTAGAGTTTTGCAGCAGTTTTTCCTTTAAGTACTGTGATCGGCCCCGAATCAGGGCAGCCAAGCTTCCAGACAAGATTCCAGAAGAGGTCAAATCTCATAGGCTGAATAAGCTGCAATCCTTGCAGGATGAGCTTACAGCCCGGGACTTGCAAAAGCAGGTGGGACGTAAACTACAGGTCCTGGTGGAAGGGCCTAGCAGCAAACAGGGCAATTATGCCGGCAGGCAATGGAAGGGCCGTGAGCCAGGAGGGAGGGTAATCAATTTTAATTGTGTAATGCAAAAAAACCTAATAGGATGCATGCTTGCGGTGCATGCAACTGAGGCAAAAAAACATTCACTTTGGGGGGAGGTCAATTAGGATCATGATAGAGATGAAAATATACGGCTTGGCCCTGGATGAGCAGACCCAGGTGCCATTGCTGATACTCAAGGATAAAGAGGCAGAACATCAGGTATTGCCCATTTGGATTGGGGCTATGGAGGCCATGTCCATCTCCATTAGCCTGAACAAGGTGGAGGTCTCCAGGCCGCTGACCCATGATCTTTTGCTAAATATGCTGCAGACACTGGCAGTCAGCATCCAGCGAGTGGTGGTTATGGATCTTAGAGAAGGCACATATTATGCCGAGATCTATCTGGAGCATGATAATCAGACTTATCTGGTGGACAGCAGGCCCTCAGACGCCGTGGCCCTTGCGATCAGGGCCCAGGCGCCCATCTACGCCAGTCAGGAACTTCTGGAGCAGGTGGGCAAACGTTTTGCCCAGCAGGAGCATGAGGTGGGCTTGCAGGATGAGGAGGCCAAAAAATGGACAGAAATCCTGGAAAGGTTTGATGCAGAGGATACCAAATATAAGATGTAAATCAGCTCTGACTGGTTGTTTTTATGATCCGGTATCTATCCTATAAGGTGTTTCTGGGATGATAGACCTACACACCCATACAGTGTTTAGTGATGGTGTCTTGATACCAGCTGAGCTGGCCAGAAGGGCGGAGTCATCTGGCTATCAAGGCCTGGCTATAACTGACCACGCAGACCAAAGCAATATGTTTTGGATCTTGGAACGCTTGATACAGGGAGTGCGGGAGCTGGGCAAAGTTATTGGGCTAAGACTGAGTGTAGGTATTGAACTGACCCATATACCCCCAGAGCAGATGGCAGATCTGGTGTGCTTGGCTAGGCAGGCTGGAGCATTCCCTGTTTTGGCTCATGGAGAAACCCTGGTCGAGCCGGTAGCTCCAGGCAGTAACCTGGCGGCGATAGAGGCAGGAGTGGACATTTTGGCCCATCCAGGATTGATTACGGAAAGGGAAGTGCGCTTGGCCGCCCAAAGAGGTGTGGCCCTGGAGATTAGTACGCGCAAGGGGCATAGCTTGAGTAACGGCCATGTGGCTGCTCTGGCCTTTAGGCTGGGTTGCGATCTGGTGATCAACAATGATGCACACGAACCCGGGGACTTGGTCTCCAGAAAATTGCGCAGAAAAATAGCCCTGGGTTGTGGATTGACCCAAAGCCAGTATCTACAGGCTGAAGAGAATTCCAGGCGCATCCTGTTCGGTCTGCAGAAAAACAAAATTGAAAAATAGGATCTTAAGTATGGAACTGGCAGCAAACATTGATTTTTTTTCTCTTCTGGCCGGGGCCACCACAGTGGTCAAGGTGGTTTTTTTAATTTTGGTGGGTATGTCCATAATGAGCTGGACACTAATCTTTTACAAACTGATCGTGTTGAGCAAGGCCAAAAGAGAGATTAACAGCGAGTTTCAGGCTTTCAACTCAGCAAAGGATCTGGCCACTGCCCTGCGTACTTTGAAGAGGAAGTCGGGCTCCAGGCTTTATCTGATCGGGGCCAAAGCTGTCTCAGAGATCCGAGCCTTGGAGAAGTCTGGTCTATCCTCGGGGGGCAGAGTCAAAGTTTCTGCAGACAATATCCGCAGAGTGCTGCGTCAGGCAGTGAGCCAGGAAATGAACACCCTGGCCAAGGCCTTGTCCTTTTTGGCTACTTGCGCTAATTCAGCCCCATTTATTGGTCTTTTTGGTACTGTATGGGGCATAATGCATTCTTTTCAGGGTATTGCTCAAATGCAAAGCGCGGCTTTGACTGCTGTGGCCCCAGGCATAGCCGAAGCCCTGATAGCCACTGCCCTGGGTTTGGCTGTGGCTGTGCCGGCTTCCATTGCCTATAATACCTTTTTGGGCATGTTAAACAGTATTGAGTCAGAATTGATTGATTATGCTGGATCCTTTTTGAACCGTGCGCAACGTGAATTGCCCTGGTTGAGCGCCAGTCAGCCTGCCCAGGAAGTAGACAGTCTTTGAATAGAGCAGTGGGAGAAAGCTATGGATTACAATCCTCATAAGGGCGGATTCATTGCCCAGATCAATGTAGTGCCCTTTGTGGACGTCATGTTGGTTTTGTTGATCATTTTTATGATCACCGCACCCTTTTTGACTCAAGGGGTGGAAGTCAACCTGCCGCGCACCCAGACTGTACAGACCTTGCCTGAGGATAGCCAGGAACTGGTGCTGAACATTGATCAAGAGGGCAGAATCCTTTTGGACGAATATGAAATCAAGCTGCAAAATCTTAGTCAACAGCTAGAAAAAATGGATTTGCGACAGGATCAGATGCTTTATCTGCGTGCGGATCAGGATGTGGCTTACGGGTTCGTAGTACAGGTCATGACTGAAATCAGGGCCTCTGGTATCCACCGGATCGGAGTGGTAGCTGAACCGGAGCAGGAGCAGGATTGATTATATTGAGACAGGAATGCAAATAACAAGTTGTCTTTTATCCTTGTTGCTGCATATGGGGATTTTGATGCTGGGGCTTTATTTCCCCTGGCAGGGAGCGGGGCAGCCTATTGATCTTGGCCTGCCTGTCTATGAAGTGGAACTGGTTCGTGCGCCCGCCCCGGAACCTGAAGAGCCTGACCAAATTCAACAGCAGGCGCCTGCGTTAGAGGAAAAGCCTCCTGAAGACTCTGGGCCCAAGGCTGCCAGGATGCAAGCTAGGGCCCCGCAAGCAGAGTCCAAACCCAAACCAGTGCAGCTGCAAAAAAAAGAAAGCACTCAGCCCAGGTCTGCCCCTGAACCCAAGGCCAAACAGCAGCCTGAGCAGCAGGAAAAACCTGCTGCTCAGCAAACAAGCCAGCCACGTCCCACGCGGGAGGATGTCCTGAGCCGCACCTTGCAAGAGGTCAGACAACACGCACAAAACCAGGCAGAAAGCGACCAGGAAGTTTTGCAGAGGGAATTGGCGGAGTTGCGCGCAGCAGCCCAGGAAAGGGAAGGTGCAACCCAGGGCTCTATGACCGGTACTTCCCGCAGACAAGAAATATATGCCTTACAGGTGCAGCAAAGGATAAAGGAAAGTTGGCGTTTCCCAAGCCTGGGAAGCGACCAGGATTTGAAGGCGGAAGTGCAGATCAGGATCAATGCACAAGGAGAGATTACAGAGGTTAATATGCTGCGCAGGTCTGGGCGTGCTGATTTCGACAGCTCTATACTGCGCGCCGTGGAGGAGGCAGAAGGATTGCCCAGCCCGCCAGACGAGCAGTTGAGCAGCATACGGATCACTTTTCATGCCAGTGAACTGGAGCGGTGAGCACCAAGACTTTTGCAGAGGAAATCTTATACATAATTAACTGGGCAGTCAGAAGCTCTTTAGTAACAAACTGTTTTTATTGACTATATTTGAGTCTCTAACTGTCTGAGTTCGTATTTGTCTTATCAGTTTGAATTTATTGCCTTAACCTTGAACTTTGAACCTTGAACTTTGAACTCTCAAGATAAGTAAGCAAAGAAAAAAATGGGCGCTGTTAACTGGTAAGGCAATAAAGTCAGACTAATAATTCAAATATAGATTCGAATAGCCTGAGCATCAAACAAAATAAACAAGGTTGTATATACAGTGAATAAGCAAATAAGCAAATCTTTGGCAATGCTGATGGGTATTTTGGCTTATTTCATGCTCTGGGCCATGCCACAAGTTAAGGCCCAGGATGCTTTGCATATTGACATCTACGGCCCTGGCCAACCGCAGCTAAACCTGCATCTGGCAGCACCTCTGCCCTTGGACGACCTGGAATCTACACAGGATGAGCCGTCTTTTGTCAAGGAGTTGCAGACCAAACTGCGCGATAATCTTGAGTATTTGCCTTTTTTGCGTCAGGTAGCCAGAGAAGAGATTCTGCTGGAATCAGATTTTTTGCAGGGGGTAAAAGGAGAAGACATAGATTTTGACCCCTTGCGCCTAAGCCGGATAGATATGCTGCTCACCTTGGGTTGGAGGCAGGAAGGGCAAGGTGCAGTCAGGGTGGAGCTCAGGCTTTTTGATATCTTCGCCCGGGAGCTTTTGGTAGGACGGGGCTATGTGCTCAGCGAACAAAGACAGATCCCTGATGCTGGCAATCGCTTCAGCGCCGAGGTTATGCAGGAACTAACCGGCCATTCAGGCTTTTTTCGCTCCCAACTGGCCTTTGTGCGCAAGTTAAAAGAGAGCAAGGAGATTTATACAAGCACGCCTCAAGGGGACAATCCGTTCCGGGTCTCGAATTTTAACCAGATATGCCTTAGCCCGGCCTGGTCCTGGGATGGAGAACAGCTGGCTTTTACTTTAGTGGGTGAGGACAAACACGAGCTGGTGGTCTGGGACGGAAAGACCAGGGATATAGACAGAATTCTACTGCCAGCGAATACTATTATCAGCCCGACCTTCAGCCCCAAAGGGGATCTGGTGGTCAGCGCTGATCCAGAGGGGAATCCAGATATATTTATGCTGGACAATCAAGGCAGATTGAGCAAGGAATTGGCGCAAAGCTGGGCCATCGACATTTCACCGGATTTTGACCAGAGCGGAGAAAAAATGGTTTTTGTCTCCAGCAGATTAGGCAATCCGCATATTTTCCTGATGGATCTTAAAAAGAACGAGACCCGCAGGATCAGCTATGAAGGAACATATAACACCAATCCCAGTATAAGCCCGGATGGTCGGTTTGTGGCCTATTCCAGACAAACCCCCCAAGGACACAGGATTATTATGCATGATCTGCAAAACAGCACAGAGAAGCAATTGACGCATGGTCCAGGCAATGATGAGGAGCCTGCCTGGGGGCCAGACAGTTTCTTTTTGGCTTTTTCTTCGGATCGTTCAGGTCAATACAAGCTTTATTTAACTACCAGGCATGCGGATCAGCCCAGGATCATCCCCACAGGTCCGGGCCAGACCACATTTCCGGCCTGGAATCCGAGTATGCGTTGACAATTGCCTGCACAGAAAAAAAAGGAGGTACAGGGATGAAAAAGGGCCAGAACCAATTTTGGTTATTGGGGATTTTAATTTTCTGTTTTCTGCTGCTGTCCGGCTGTGCCCAGAAAGAGATGGCCACAGAGCTGGATCCTGATCAGGATAAGCGTGTGGAAACAGAAGCAGCCCCAGAGGATGAACATTTAACAGAGCCTGGAGTTGTGGCTGATCCTGAGGAATTGGAGCGTATGGATGAGTTCAGGATCCAGGAGGAGGAAAGGAAAAAAGCCGAGGCAGCAGAAGAAGAAAAGGAATTGCAGGAACTGAAACAGAAACTGCAGCAAAGGATTCATTTTGCCTTTGATTCTTATGAACTTAGGCCAGAGGCCAGAGACGTCTTGCGGGAAAAGGCCAAGCTGTTGAAAAATAACCATGACCTGCAGATAGTTATCGAAGGGCATTGTGACGAACGAGGTACTGCTGAATATAACTTGGCCCTGGGTGAACGTCGGGCCAGAGCAGCTTATGAATTCTTGATCTTGCTGGGCGTAGATCCTGACAGGCTGAGTATCATCAGTTACGGTGAAGAACGCCCTTTGGATGGGGCCTCAACCGAGGAAGCCTGGGCTAAAAATAGACGCGCCGAGTTCAGAGTCTTCAGGTAAGCTGGACAAGGGCACAGCAGGCGCGCCCCATTAAAGCGCAGGGTATGGAAAATATCACCCGTGAAGTGGCCTATAGGCTGCGCCTGGAGCCCCCCCCTAAGGACAGGGTTCTGGAATGGGCCTTGGTACTGACAGCCATGCAGATTCCCTTCAGGCTGGAGCAGGAAAAAAGCGGTGGCTGGGGCTTGTGGGTTGAATTTCGTTACAAGGGCCAGGCCCTGGAAGAGATCTGCTCCTATGAACTGGAAAATTATGAACAGCCAGGATCTGAAGATTATCAAGAACATTGGCAGGGCAGGGTAGAGCCGAGTATCTGGATTTTGCTCCTGGTCATGGGTTTTTACCGTCTGACTCAGATGCAGGTCGTTATTTGGGGCGAGTCAAGCATAAACTGGCAGGAATTGGGCAGGATCGATGTCTCGGCCGTATATCAGGGCGAGTGGTGGAGGCTGGCCACAGCCTTGACCCTGCATGCTGACTTAGCCCATTTGCTGGGCAATGTCTGCGTTGGGGGTTTATTTATAATCCAGCTCTGCAGAAGCCTTGGCTCTGGTCTGGCCTGGTTTTTGGTGCTGCTCTCGGGAGTACTTGGCAATCTGTTCAATGTCCTGGTCCAGGATTATTCTCATATCTCCCTGGGTGGTTCCACAGCCGTCTTCGGCGCCTTAGGCATTCTGACTGGAATGCGCAGCCTGCAAAAATCAGAAGAAAGGACCATGAGGCAATTTCTGCCTCTGGCTGCGGGATTAGGCTTGTTGGCCTTATTGGGTACTGGAGGCCCTCGCACGGATGTTGGGGCTCATGTATTTGGTTTTTTTAGCGGCTTTTTTCTGGGTCTGGGCCTGGGCCGGGCCTGGGAAGCAAATAAATTGCCCGGGCCTGCCTGGGACAAACCCCTGGGCCTGGTTGCATTATCTGCAATTGTGTTTGCCTGGTGGCAAGCCCTGCAGGGTTATTTATAGTAGACCTTGATCTGATTGGTATGCCTTTCCTTTTGTCCAGGCGTGGGCTGTCCGGAAGTGATGACCACGCTCTGGCCTGCCTGGAAGAGTTCTGATCCCTGCACAAAGTCTTCCACCCGTTCCAGGTGGTTGGGCTTGCTCTCATCCGAGGGCCTGGGCTGTATTCCCCAGAAGAAGTTCAAAAAGCGAATCACTCTGATCTCCGGGGTCAGGGCATATATTGGCTGGGCAGGCCTGCGGCTGGAAAGCAGCCTGGCTGTGGCCCCGGTGGTGGAATGGCAGGCCAGGGCCGCACTTTCGGTGTTATCCGCTACCAGGCAGGCAGAATATGCCAGGTACTTGGCCGGGTTTTTTTCCTGCTTGGGCCGATAAGGGCCTTGCATGCGCTCCAAGAGATAACCCTCAGCATGCCAGGCTATCTCCTGGATGAAACCCACCGCCTCCACAGGATAGCTGCCCACAGCTGTCTCCTCTGAAAGCATTACACAATCCGCACCATCCAGGATGGCGTTGGCCACGTCAGTGGTCTCGGCCCTGGTGGGCAGAGGATTGTTGACCATGGACAGGAGCATCTGGGTGGCCACTATAGCAGGTTTTTGGACATGCCTGCAGGCCCGGATAATTTTTTTCTGCAGCACCGGCAGGCTGGGGAGTTCGCACTCCAGGCCGAGATCCCCTCGGGCTACCATGACTCCATCTGCCACAGAGAGGATCTCGGTCAGGTTCTCCACTGCATTTGCCCTTTCCAGCTTGGCTATGATCGGAACCCAGGCCCCGTGCTTCTTGAGCTCTGCCTGGATCTCCTCTATGTCCCTTTTATCCTGCACAAAGGACAGGGCGAAGCAGTCCAGGCCAATGTCCAGCCCTTGATGCAGGTTCTCCTTGTCCTTGGGAGTAAAGGCGGGCAGCTTGATTCGTTTGCCAGGAAAAGTGATACCTTTGTGCGAAGACAGGATCCCTCCATTTACTGCCTGCAGAAGGAAGAGACTGTCCTTTTTCAAGATTTCTCTGACCTGGAAACGGGGCACACCGTCGCTTAGTGTGACAGGCATGTCCAGGTCCAGATTCTTTAGGGCCTGGGGCTGTTCCAGGCTGATAAAGAGCCGGTCCTGGTATTGTGCTTTGAATTCAGGCAGGCCCAGATAGACCTTGTCCCCTTTGCTGACCTGGGCAGGGGAACCCAGGATGTCACCAATCCTGATCTTGGGCCCGCCCAGGTCGCCCATGATGGTCAAGGGCATTTGCAGCTCCTGCTCCAGTTCCCGGATAATTTGCACTGTAGGCAAAAAGGCCTGGGCGTCTGCATGGGAGAAGTTCAGCCTGAAGATGCGCACCCCGTGCAGGGCCATGTCCCTGATGGTTTCCCGGTCACTGGAAGCAGGCCCCAGGGTGGCTATGGTCTTGATGCGCATTCGATTGATTTCCTGTTGCATGGTTTTACTCCGGAGTAAATTTGGATCTATAATAGTCTTAGCTATAATCTAAACCAGAAATAAAAAAGGTAAGATCCTTGGTCGGGAAGTCCCTTGCCTGGCGCCGCCAGGCAAAGGACTTATTTTTGTTTAGGTAGAGTAAACCAGGAAGAGGTATTGATCAATACATAAGGGATGATCTGAAACTAAAAAATTTGTACTTTGCAAGTTCGATATCCAGCCTACTAGGCTGCTTCCAACTCCGCCTTTTCCAGCTTGACTGCGCAGACCTTGAGTTCCGGGATCTTAGCCACCGGATCAATCGCAGTGTTGGTCAGGACATTGGCGTTGCCCTCCAGGTAGTGGAAGGACATAAACACAGTACCCTGGGGGACTGTGTCGGTGATCCTGGCCTTAACCTTGACCTGGCCCCTCCTGGAGCTGACCAGGAGGTAGTCACCCGGGTTCAGCTGAAGACTCTGGGCATCCTGGGGATTGATCTGGATCTCGCTCTCCGGGGCTTCGCGCTGCAAAACAGGGGAAAGACCGGTCATGGTGCTGGTGTGGTAATGGGCATGCACCCTGCCAGTAGTCAGCCAGAAAGGGTATTCCTGGTCCACTGTCTCTGCAGGGGGCTTGTATTCTATGGCATGGAACAGGCCCTTGCCCCTGGCGAACTGGTTCTGATGCAGGAATTTGGTTCCTGGGTGCTCTGGATCTGGACAGGGCCACTGCAGACCGTCCCCTTCCAATCTGGCGTAGCTGATGCCGCCGTAGGAAGGCGTGACCTTGGAGATCTCCTGCATGATCTCTTCCGGGGAGGAGTAATGCATGGGATAGCCCAGCCTGGAGGAGAGATCCTGGATGATCTCCCAGTCCG
>CAZLUR010000049.1:14510-17932 GCA_964562725.1 uncultured Desulfohalobiaceae bacterium
CCGTCTTCTGCTCCAGAGAGCATTTCAGGCAAAGTCAGTCCAACCTGGTCCGGGCCTGTAGCCCCCCAGGCCTGGGTCATCTTCTTAATGCTGCTGGGGTCTGTAACTGCCTGGTATCCGCTAAAGACATTGGGCAGTCCGCCCATATCGCAGGCGCCCTGGACATTGTTCTGGCCCCGCAAGGGATTGACCCCTGTGGATTCTCTGCCCACGTTCCCGGTGAGCATGGCCAGGTTGGCCAGGGTCTTGACATTGTCCACCCCAGTCACGTGCTGGGTGATACCCATGCAATAGACCAAGGAGGCCTTGTCCGCTCTGCCGTAGAATTCAGCAATCTTCTGGATGTCCTCTGGAGCCACGCCAGTGATTTCACCGGCCTTTTGCGGCGTGTAATTATCCAGAATGGATGCTAGTTCCTCAAAACCCTCGGTTCTGCTGTGGATGAACTCCTGGTCCTGCCAGCCTTTTTCCAGGATGACCTGCATGATGGAATTGAGCAAAGCCACGTCAGAGCCCAGCCTTTGCTGCACATAGACGTCTGCGAACTCCGCAAGCTGGATGCGCCTGGGGTCAGCGACAATAAGTTTGGCCCCTTTTTGTTTGGCCCGGAAGATCCTGGTGGCCACAATGGGGTGGGAGGAGGTAGTATTGGAGCCAATGACAAAGATGCAGTCCGCATCCTCCAGCTCAGCCACGGAGTTGGTCATGGCACCGCTGCCGAATGAGGCGGCCAGACCGGCCACTGTGGAGGAGTGTCAGAGCCTGGCGCAGTGATCAATATTGTTGGTGCCCAAGCCGCCCCTAGCCAGTTTCTGCAAGAGATAATTCTCCTCGTTGGTTACTTTGGCTGAGGCCAGGAAGGCCAGGCTCTGAGGGCCATACTTGGCCTTGATCTCCCCCAGTCTAGAAGCGGTGTAGTCCAGGGCCTCTTCCCAGCCGGTCTCAACCAGTTCGCCGTTTTTGCGGATCAAGGGGCTCTTCAGCCTGCTTTCGTGCTGGATAAAATGGTGCACATTCCAGCCTTTTATGCACAGGCTGCCCTGGTTCACTGGACTGGTCTTGCAGGGTATGGGCCCGGTGATCCTGTCCTGGATCACTTCCAAAAAGAAATTGCAGCCGCAGCCGCAATAGGGGCATGTGGTCAGGGTGCTGCTGTATTGCATGGATATTTCCTTGGTTCAGTTGCTTGCTTAGATTAGCCAGGGGATTCTAGTTCTGTATCAGATTAAGTGGGGACTTATGTTCTGCATCAGCCCCGGTGTGATAGTCAAATTCCTGATTCAGGATCTGCTCCACTTTTTTATATAGGGTGCGCAAAGGGATGTCAGCCGGACAGGCCTGCTCGCAGAGCCCGCAGTCTATGCACCTGCCTGCCATGTGTGCTGCCCTGACCCAGTGGAATATGGGTATTTCCGGTGGCAGGTTTCCAGTTTGGACCAGGGTCTCATCCTCCAGGCTGCATTCCTTGCAAAAGCACATGGGGCAGATGTCTCGGCAGCCGTAACACTTCACACATTTTGAGAATTCGAACATCCAGGTCTGGAAGCGCTCTTGCAGCTCCTGGTCCTCCAGCCTGGCTACAGACTCGAACTCCCTGGGCTGGGCCGGCTCTCCAGCAACTGCCTGCTCAGGGTAGGGCTTGTGGCACTGGCAGGCATCAGCCAGCTCCTGGGGGCAACAAATGCCCACCTGGACCACCTGCTCCAGATCAATCTGCTTCCAAACCTGCAGGGCATTGAGCCCTCTTTGGTCGCAGCCCCGGACCAGGACGCCTATTTTCTGTCCTGGATAGGCCTGGCAGATGGCCTGCAGGGACTTGAGCAGGGGATATCTGGAGTCACCTGGCTGTTGAAGATCCCCCAGATGCAGAGCATTTAGCTCCTGGGGCTCCTGGAAGAGATGGGGACAGATCTGGCCGTGCCTTTGCTTGAGACCCAGAAAGGCCTGTATCTTTTGCTCCTGCAAAAGCTCCCTGGCCTTGGCTTGAACTTCTTGGATCATATACGCCACCTAAGTAATAATCTTGTTGAAAGTTGACTTTTTTCGGGCTAGGCCGCAGCCCTGTTCAGCCCGCCAGACGCAGGTCTTTTATTCAGCAAAGAAGGCCCCATTTCTTTCAAGGTTTGTACAAATTCCTTGATAACGCCTGCGAACTCTGCTGCCTCTGCAGAGGACACCCAGCCAGTGCGCAATCTTTGGGGGTCGATGCCGCTGAATTCCAAAAGACCCTGCAGGAACTTGACTCTTTTCTGGGCGGAGTAATTACCATACAGGTAATTGCAGTCCCCCAAGTGTCAACCACCTACAAATACTCCGTCCACACCCTGCTGGAAGGCCAGCAGGACGTGGTGGGGAGAAACGCTGCCACTGCACATGACCCTTACAATACGTATATTGCTCGGGTACTGGAAACGACTGACCCCGGCCAGGTCAGCAGCTGCGTATGCTCACCAGGTGCAGAGGAAGCAGATGATCCTGGGTTCAAAGTCCTGGCTCATAGTGCTTATCCTTGTGTTTCTTTCCCGCCTGGATGCAGGCGAAATTGTGTTGAGTATCCCAATTTTTTAGGCCAAAGCCCGGATCTGGGAGTTTAATTGTTCAGGCTTGTAGCCCCTTAGCTTGGCGCTCTGGGAAGGGCAGGTGGCAGCGCAGTTGCCGCAGCCCTTGCAGAGGATCTCGTTCACTCTGCAGATCATGTTTTGCTGGTCATAATGGATGGCCTGATAAGGACAGACCTCCAGGCAGCCCAGGCAGCCCACGCAGGTCTCTGGATTGATCTCTGCTACTAAGGCGCTGGAGATTAGTTTGTCCTTGAACAAAATGGTACCCACTCTGGCCGCAAGCCCGGTGCCCTGGGATATGGCCTCTTCTGTGCTTGCTGGATACCTGGCAGATCCGCAGACAAATATCCCATCTGCAGCAAAATCCAGGGGCCTTAACTTGGCGTGGGCCTCCAAAAAGAACCGATTCTGATCTGTGGGTACCCGCATCATTTGGGAGATCCTGGAGGCGTCTTCCCTGGCCACCATGGGCGTGGATAAAACCACTAGGTCGCAGTCAATGCCTAGTGCCTCACCCAGCAGTGCATGCTGGTAATCCACGTGTCCAGGCCTGACCTCTATTGGCTTTCCAGGATCGTAGACCTGGAATTGGATGCCCCGGCTCCGAGCCTCCCAGAGCATCTTTTCCTTTTGCGTGCCATACATCTGCATATCCCGGTAAAGGACATGCACATCAGCTTCTGGGTTGCGCCTTTTGAGTTCCAGGGCATTCTTGACCCCGATCAGGCAGCAGATCCTGGAGCAATACGGCCTCTGCTCGTTCCTGGCCCCGGCGCACTGGATAATGACCACCCGCTGGGGAGCAAAGTTTTTGTCCCGGAGTCTGTTTTCCAGTTCCATCTGGGTAATGACCTGCTTTCC
>CAZLUR010000050.1:0-17842 GCA_964562725.1 uncultured Desulfohalobiaceae bacterium
ACTGTGAACCGCTTTTGTTCTTCTGGGCTGCAATCCATTTCTATGGCTGCAGAAAGGATTATGTCCGGATTTGCGCATTGCATTGTAGCCGGCGGTGTTGAATCCATGACCATGGTGCCCATGGGCGGTAACAAATTCTCTTCCAATCCTGATCTGGCAGAAAACTGGCCTGAGGCATATTCCAACATGGGTATTACCGCGGAAAAAGTGGCTGAAAAATACTCTGTGAGCAGGGAAGATCAGGACAGGTTCGGGCTTCAGAGCAACACCCGGGCCATTCAAGCCATCAAGGCAGGCAAGTTCCAGGAAGAAATCATCCCTGTGCAGGTGGAAAGGAGCAAGGTATTAGACAACAAATTGCAGAAGACCTCTGAGTTAGTGGACATAGACGACGGCCCCCGGGAAAGCACCATGCAGAAAATGGCCCAGCTCAAGACTCCGTTTAAACATAACGGTACAGTGACTGCCGGCAATTCATCACAGATGACAGACGGGGCTGCAGTATGCCTGGTAGTCTCCGAGGAATTTGTGCAAAAAAATGGCCTCAAGCCCATGGCCAGGTTTGTGGGCTATGATGTCCAAGGCTGTCCCCCTGAACTGATGGGCATAGGACCATCCCTGGCTATTCCAGGAGTCTTGCAGAAGACCAACCTCAAGCTCTCGGACATTGGACTGGTGGAGCTGAACGAGGCCTTTGCGGCCCAGGCCCTGTATTGTATCCAAGAATTAGGGTTGGAGCAGGGCATGGTGAATGTCAATGGCGGCGCTATTGCCCTGGGACATCCCTTGGGCTGTACAGGGGCCAAACTGACAGCCACTTTGCTGCATGAAATGCACAAGCAGGATGTCAAATACGGCCTGGTTTCCATGTGCATCGGCGGAGGCATGGGTGCAGCTGGAGTGTTCGAAAAAGTCTGAGCATCTGCCTGTAATGATTCAGACTGCTTTACTAAAGGACAAGACAAGCTCAGCATGCAGAAAACAGAAATGCAGACCCAGCAATTACCCCGGGTCAAAGATCTTTGTCCTTTTCTGGATCAAGTTAAGGGTTTTCTGACCCCGGAGGAAGGCCGCCTATTACAGGTGACAGGCTTCCAGGCCGCAGCCCTGGGACCTTGCTTGGAAATAGGCGGCTATTGCGGGCTCTCCACTATCTACCTGGGCCTTGGGGTGCAAGAAAAAGGCGGAGTCTTGTTCAGCCTAGATCATCACCATGGCTCAGAAGAGCACCAGCCCGGACAGGATTTTTTTGATCCAGAGCTGTTCGACCCCGAGCTGGGAAGCATTAATTCATTTCCAGAGTTCAAGAAAAATATCAGCAATGCTGGCTTAAAAGACACAGTGGCCCCCTTGGTCTGCAGCTCGGAATTAGCGGCCAGGATGTGGGCCACTCCCCTGGCCTTGGTCTTTATTGACGGAGGTCACAGTGAACAAACCGCCCGGGCTGACTATGCACTCTGGGCCAAACATATCATGCCTGGAGGCTACCTGGCCATCCACGACATCTTTTTCGATCCTGCCCTGGGAGGTCAGGCTCCGCATCTGATCTACCAGCAGGCCCTGTTAAGCGGAAAGTTCAGCAGACATGAATTTGTGCAGACCTTGGCCTTACTGCGCCGCAGCTTGTAGCCCATCAGTCTTCTCTTGCCAGGGCAAACTCACTGAGGTGAACAGCTTTGCAGCCGAAGTAGCCTGAATCAAGGCATCAGCAGCCAAGAGCACTGCTGCCACAGTCCAGGTAGGCTTTTCCAGGGGCCAGTAAATCTGCAGACTGTTCTGGAAACCAGTCCAGTAAGCCCCGTCTTGATCCCGATTGTGATGCAGCCAGCTAAACAGCCTGGCCGCTTGGCTGTATTGGCCTGCAGCCAAAAGCGCCAGCACCAGCTCGCAGGACTCGGCCACAGTGACCCAGGGTTGATCATTGACGCACAAACACCCCAGTTCTGGCAACACAAACCTGGCCCATTTCTGTTGCAATCTGCGCCTGGCTGACATTCCCTGGTAGACTCCACACAAGACTGGATAAAACCAGTCCATGGCGTAGCGCTCCTTGCTGGGCCAGGTCCGGTCAAAACGCCAGGGCTTTGCCCGCAGGGCCTCGCCCAGTCTGTATCTGGCCTGCTGCCAACTGGTCTTTTCCTGTTCTAATTCCCTGGCTATCAGCAGGCCGCATTCCAGGCTCTTGTAAATCGAACTGCAGCCGGTGACCAATGCATCAGCGCTGATGCTTCCGTCCGGGAGCAAAGACCAGGCAATCTCTCCCTGGTTGGATTGCAGACTGCAGGCAAAATCCAACCCAGACTGTACACAGGGCCACATCAATTGCAAAAAATCCAGATCCCTGGTCAATAGATAATAATGCCAGACTCCTGTGGCAGCATAAGCTGCATGGTGGCTCTCTTTTCTGCTGGTATCCAGAGGCTGGCAATCCGCAAATGCCGGCCAAAAACCCCCATCAGGCTCCTGGTTTTCCGCCAGCCAAAGATAAGCCTGCCTGGCCTGTGGATAAAGACCGCACACAGCCAATCCCATGGCTGCCTCCACATGATCCCAGGGGTCAAGTATGCCCTGCTTAAACCAAGGCACGGCCCCTGAAGGCAGCTGCACCTCAGCTATATACTCGGCACTGGAAGCAAAGTACTCATAAGGGAAAAATCCGCGGGTGATATAGAGGTTTTTCAAAGATTCAGACCGCCTTTTGGAAGTAAAGGACCAGGCTCTTGCCCAAAACTGGATTCAGCAGCCGCTCCAAAACCCTGGTCAACAAAGGTCTTTGGAACATATCCCAGACCAAAAACCGGTGGTAGAGCCTGATCAAGGGCCAGGACTCCCTTTGTTCCCATTTCCAGCATTGAAGCCACCAGTATGGGGTGTGCAAAGCATGTGTCCAATGTTTGGCATACAGCTTAAAACCCAGGCGCTCAATCTCCAGGCGCAGGCCCTTGGCCTGGAAAATACGCAGATGTCCGCCTGGATCCAATTGATAGTCCCGGCTCAAGGCCCAGCAGATACGCTCCGGAGTAAAGCGTGGCACACTTATGACCAAGGTGCCTCCAGGCTGCAAGGCGCGCTTCATCTCCAGCAAGGCGCGGTGATAGTTCTCCAGGTGTTCCAGGACTTCGCAGCAGATAATTGCCTGCAGGCTGCCTGAAAGAAAGGGCAAACCCAGACAGTCTCCCTGTAGAATCATGTATCCGCCGCAAGCTTCTGTCCTGTGATCTTCCAGGACTTTAAATCCAGCCCTGGCTTGTTGCAGCTGCTCCAGGCCCAGTTCAAGGCCGTATACCCGCAGATCTCCGGCTTGAAACAGGGCGTGGGCATGCCTGCCTTGCCCACAGCCCACATCCAGAACTCTGCTTCCTGGATGCAGTTCAATCTTCTGTGGATCAAAAGTAAGCATGGACCAAGGCTTGCTGCAAAGTCTTGTGATAAATGGCCAAAGTACCCTCTGCAGCTTTTTGCCAACTAAAATATTGTTCCATCCTGCGCCTGCCGGCTCTACCAAGATCTGCAGCCAGTTCTGGGCTAAGCAGCAAGCGTTTTATGCCTGAAGCCAAAGCTGCTGGATCTGCTGCAGGTACTAGCAACCCGGCCTCTCCAACTACTTCTGGTAAGGCCCCGCCCATAGTGGAGACCAAAGGGGTGGCGCAGGCCAGTGCTTCTGCTGCAGGCAGGCCAAAACCCTCATACAGGGAAGGCACCACAGCCAGGCTGGATTTAGCATATTCTACAGCAATGTCCTGTTCGCTTAAGTTGTTAATAAATCTGACTCGGTCTTCTAGTCCCAAAGCGGCTATAAGCTTTTCAGTGGGCCCGTTTGCCTTGGGCCGGCCCAGTACCACCAGATTGATCTGCGGAAATGAGTTTTGCAGCAAACTAAGTGCCTGCAACAAATAAGACAGGCCCTTTAAAGGCACATCAGCGCTGGCTGTAGCCATAATGCGTCCTGGTCTGCGCTTAATGTCAGGCCTGGGGGCAAATTTTTGGAGGTCCACACCGTTGTAGACCACATCCACCATTTCAGAATTGAGTTTGAATTCGCTCTGGATATCCTGTTTGGATCTGTGGGAAACAGTGATTACACTGTTCAACCGGGAAGCAACCTTTTTCTGCATGCCCAGAAAGCTGTGCCAGCGCCTGATCAAAAGCCGCATGCCCCAATTTTCTTCCTGGGCCAGGGCATGCTTAAGGTCCAGACTGATGGGGTGATGGATAGTGGCCACAACTGGCAGGCCTCTTCTTTGCAGCTGGAGCAGGCCGTAGCTCAGGCTCTGGTTGTCATGCAAAACATCAAACTGCCTCAACCTGGAAGCTAAAGCACGCTGCAGCCTCTGACCGAAACAAAAAAGTTCTGGGAAGCCGCCAGTGATATAACTGACATACTCCCTGAGATCGGTCAGGGAGTTCAGCCCCCGCTCCCTGACTGCAGCCCGGGCCTTGGGGTAGGCGTAGAAATTCATGCCTGGCACAGGAACCAGCTCCACTCTGGGATCTAATTCAGGATAGGGTTCCCCGGAGATGACCTGGACTTGATGACCCAGATCAGCCAAGGCCTTGCTCAAATTTTTGATATAAATTCCTTGCCCGCCGCAACAGGGGTTGCTGCGATAACTGAGCAAACCAATGCGCAAAGCCCCTTCCTGGACAAAGCGCCCCTGCTCTGAGGTCAGAGACCGGGCTTGCTGGGCTTTGCTATGCCCCTCCCTGGCTGCAGCTCTTTTTAGTTTGTATCCAGACTGCATATTCTTCGTGTGCTTTTTAAACTTACTGCTGGAACCCTGTCAAAAAAAAGAAAATTTGAACCACAAAGGCGCGAAGGGCACAAAGTTTAAGATAGTAAGGTGGGTGCTTTTTTTGTGTTTTCTTCCTTTGTGAACTTGGTGAAATAATCTTTTTCTTTGGGTTGCGGTACTATCCTGCGTTAGACCTATATGCAACAAAGGAGCAAGGGCTCCTGCAATGCCCTTGTTAGCTGTTCAGACTAACTGCCTTTTTTGCCTCAAGATTCACTGAATTTCAAGAAATTAAGGTTTAAAATCTTCTGTTGACACATGAAAAATAAATCTGCTAAAAACTTCTGAATGAATATTCATTCAGCTAAAAGTCAATACATTTTTTGCGCACAGAGTTTAAAATGGCTGCAGAGAGCAAAGCAATCAAAAAAAATGATAAATACCAGCAAATTCTGGAAGCTGCAATAAAAATTTTTGCCCGGCAGGGCTACTTCAATTCCACCATTTCTCAGATAGCCAGGGAAGCTGGAGTTGCAGACGGGACCATCTATCTATATTTCAAAAACAAAGATGACATCCTGGACAATTTCTTCAGTTATAAGACCGGCCAAGTCTTTTCCAGGTTCAAACAGGAAGTGGAAAGGGCTGACAATGCCCTGGACAAGCTAAAAAACCTGATTCACAGACAATTAACCGAATTCGAGCTGAATCGGGATATGGCAATTGTCTACCAGATGGAAACCAGACTCAAGCGGCATCTCTCAGACCAAAAGATCAAGGAGATGTCCAAGATGTATTTTGAACTGGTGGCGAATATAGTACAGCAGGGCCAAAAAGAAGGCGTGATCCGGGAGAATCTGCAAGTAAACCTGGTCAAACAACTGATCATTGGTGCAGTGGATGAAGTGATCACCACCTGGCTTTATTCCAGCCGGGAGTACAGCCTGGTTTCCATGGCCGAACCTTTAGTGGATCTTTTCATTCAGGGCATAGGCAATTCTGATGCTGCAGATATAACCGACTAAAAATAATTGACAGGATCTTATTTTATTTTGTTTTTTGGATCTTATCCGGCAATCTGAATCAGGCTCGGGTATTGTGCACTGATTAAACATCAGCAAGGAGTGTAAGCAACATGGCGCAAGTAATCGCAGATCGTAGGGATGTTGATTTTGTCCTGCACGAGCAGTTGCAGGTGGAAGACTTGAGCAAACATGACAAGTTTGCTGAATTTAACAAGAAAACTATAGACCTGATTATCAATGAGGCCCGCAATCTCGCAGTCAAGGAAATCCTGCCCACCATGAAAATCGGGGATGAAAAAGGCGTGGAATTTGAGAATAATATGGTCAAGGTCCCTGAAGAATTCCATCGCCTATACCAACTCTATCGTCAAGGTGAATGGGCTGCTGTGACCGAAGACCCGGAATGGGGCGGACAGGGCATGCCCAAAACTTTGGCTATGGGTGTAAGCGATTACCTGGTGGGTGCCAACTACTCCTTTAACATCTATTTCGGGCTGACCCACGGAGCAGGTAAACTCGTGGAAACCTTTGGCACAGAGCAGCAAAAAAAGATGTTTTTGAAAAAACTCTATTCTGGAGAATGGATGGGCACCATGCTCTTGACCGAACCTCAGGCCGGTTCCGATGTGGGAGCACTGACCAGCACTGCAGTAAAGAACCAGGATGGCACATATTCCATTTCCGGAACCAAAATATTCATTTCTGGCGGTGAGCACGATATGACAGAAAACATCATCCATCCGGTCCTGGCCCGGATCGAGGGTGCTCCAGCCGGAACCAGCGGTATTTCCCTATTCATAGTGCCAAAGTATTGGGTCCATGAAGATGGTTCCCTGGGTGATTTCAATGATGTCCTTTGTACCGGCATTGAAGAGAAAATGGGTCTGCATGCCAGCTCCACCTGCACCATGACTATGGGCAGCAAAGGCCAGTGCCGTGGTTTGCTTCTGGGTGAAGAGAATAAGGGCATGCGGGAAATGTTCCTGATGATGAACGAGGCCAGGCTCTTGGTGGGTATGCAGGGCCTGGCCTGCGCCAGCACCTCCTACCTGAATGCAGTTAATTATGCCCGGGAGAGGGTGCAAGGCAGGCACCTGCTTAACTTGATGGACAAAAGCGCACCTGCAGTTCCCATTATCCAGCATCCAGACGTGCGCAGAATGCTTTTGAATATGAAATGCTATGTGGAAGGCATGCGCAGCTTGCTTTACTATGTGGGTTACTGCGAGGACCAAAAGGAAATGAGTACGGATGAAAAACAAAGGCAGAAATACCAGGGCATAATTGATGTTTTGATCCCTATCTGCAAAGGTTACGTCACGGATCGGTCTTTTGATGTCTGCAATACAGGAATCCAAGTCTACGGCGGATACGGATACACCAAGGAGTATCTGCAGGAGCAACTGCTCAGGGATTGCCGCATCACCATGATCTATGAAGGTACCAACGGCATCCAGGCCATGGACCTTTTGGGCCGCAAGCTGGGTCTGAACAAGGGTCAGGCTATTATGGACCTCATGGGCGAAATGCAAAAAGCTATTGCCCAGGGCAAAGAAAATGAGCTGACTGCCAAACTGGCTGCTGAAGTGGAAAACACCTTGAACAAACTGGCGGAAGTAGCTATGGATATTGGCCAGAAAGCCATGTCAGACAAAGTTCTGCAGGCTTTTGCCCATGCCTATGCCTTGATGGAGGTTTGTGGCGATCTGGTTATGGCCTGGATGCTGCTCTGGAGAGCCAATATTGCTGCCTCCAAGCTGGACAAGGCCAAAAAAAAGGATCTGGCCTTTTATCAGGGTCAATTGAAGAATCTGGAATTTTTTGTACATACTGTATTGCCCACCACCATGGGCAAAATGAATGTTATCCTGCAGACTGCTGGAACAGCAGTGGAAATGGAAGAAGACTCCTTTGGAGGCAAATAGCCAGGAGGATACAGCATACCCCTTGCCTCTTGCTTTAATTGTCAAAAGCAAGGGGTAGCGAATAAAACCGCTGCAGCCAAACTGGACAAAACCAGGAAAAGCACTTAGAAGATGGACATTTGCTCTGGAGAAGAATCGGATCCTAGCCAAACAAGCTTAAGGACGGCAAAATGGAAAGCTTACTGACCTCACCTGCCAATGTGCAGCTCTTCGGGATTGCAGGCTGGATTGTCTCAATCTTGATCCCAGTGGCGGGCATAGGGGCCTTTATCTATATTCTGGCCCGCAGATTGATCCCCCTGGCCAAAGCAAAGCCTGATCCCAGAACAGACCGTATACCGGAAAGAATCAAGGCCCTGCTCAAGTACTGGCTGGCCCAATACAAACAGCCCAGATATATGCTGGCAGGAGTGCTCCATATTTTGATTTTTGCCGGGTTTATAATTCTCTCTATTCGTTCAATATCCTTGGTGATCATCGGTTTTAATGAGGGTTTCGTTTTCCCGGGCCTGGGAGGAATCCTGGGCGATGTTTATCATGTGCTTAAGGATTACGCAGCCACCATTGTGCTCATTGCCTGTATCATAGCTGCAGTGCGCAGGCTGGCTTTTTTGCCGGAGAGATATAAAGTGCCTGCCAAATATGGCAAGGAGCATACAGCTGAAGCAGTCCTGGTCCTGGGCCTGATTGGTTCATTGATGGTCTTTGAGAGCCTGTTTGATGCTACTGCAATAGCTGCAGCCTGGAGCCATGGACAGAACGCCCAGTTTATTGCCCCGGGTACTCTGGCCTGGCTCTTTAGTCACCTTATTTCCGGACTTTCTGTAAACGTCCTGCAGCCGCTGCACACCTTATCCTATTTCGGCCATGACTTAATCTTCTTTTTCTTTTTATGTTTCCTGCCTTTTGGTAAGCATTTCCATGTCTTGACCTCAATTTTCAATGTCTTTTACATGAAGCTGGACCGGGGCACGGTCAAGCCGGTGCAATGGGGAGTGGCAGAGGAAGAGCTGGACGACCTGGAATCCTTTGGAGTCAAAAACTTCGAGGATTTCACCTGGAAACACATCCTGGACTTTTATACTTGTGTGGATTGCGGCCGCTGTTCAGACAACTGTCCGGCCAACACAGTGGGCAGGCCCTTATCACCCAGGTTCATCAGTATCAAATCCAGGGACTATGCCTTTGAACGCTTCCCGGTTCTAGGAGATATACAGCCCAGGGCACCCCTGATGGGTAAAATTTTCGAGGAGGATGAGATCTGGTCCTGCACCACATGCGGGGCCTGCGAAGAGGAATGTCCTGTACTCATTGAGTATATCGACAAGATGGTTGACCTGCGCCGGGGCATGGTAGACGAAGGCATGGTACCTCAATCTTTACAGAAGCCTTTAAAATCCCTGGAGAAAAGAGGCAACCCTTACGGTATGATGGAGAAGAAAAGAGCAGCCTGGACAGATGCAGTGGGGCAAGAATTCCAGGTCAAAGTCTTGGACCAGAAGCATAGCGCACAGACCCTTTATTTTGTGGACAGTGCCTCCTCCTATGATGAACGCCTCATGGAGCTGGCCGGGAGCACAGCCAAAATACTGCATGCAGCAGGCGCCGACTTCGGCATCCTGGGCAAATCAGAAAAGGACAGCGCCCACGAAGTGCGACGTTTTGGCGAAGAGATGCTTTTCCAGGACCTGAAGAACCACAATACCCAGGCCATACTAAACAGCGGGGCCCAGGAGATAATTACTGCAGACCCTCACGCCTTTAACGCCCTGCTCAAGGATTATACAGATTTACCCCAGGTCCAGCATATCAGTCAGTTCATTCTGCACTGCCTGCAAACCAACAGACTGCAACTAAATCCTATCCAAGAAAAAAACTTGATCTTTACTTATCACGACCCGTGCTACCTGGGCAGACACAATCAACTTTACGATGAGCCTAGGCAGGTGCTGGACTCCATTCCCGGCCTGAAAAGAGTAGAAATGCAACGCAGCAGGGACCGTTCCTTTTGCTGCGGGGGCGGCGGCCTGATGCTGTATTATGAGCCTGTAGAAGATAAACGCATGGGCCAAGTCAGGGTAGATATGGCAGATCAGGCAGGCGCCAATGTGATAGTCACCAGCTGTCCCTTTTGTCTGATCAACCTGGAAGACGGTATTAAGACCAGCGGCTTGGAAGGCAAGATCCAGATCATGGATCTGACAGAACTGGTGGCCCGGCATTTAACTCAGGCCTAGACCAAAAATACTCTAAATTACAAACCATTATCTAATATGGAGGTGCATTATGAATATCCTGGTTTGCGTAAAACGGGTGCCTGATCCCTCGGAAAACGAGATAGAGATCAATCAAGAGGGCACGGATATCGAGCGTGAGGACCTGGTCTATTCAGTAAATGAATGGGACAATTATGCAGTGGAGGAGGCCATCCAGATCAGGGACAAGCTGGGCGGCTCAGTGACTGTAGTTACTGTTGGCGATGAAGATTCCGAAGAGGTCCTACGCCGGGAAATGGCCATGGGCGCAGACCACGGAATTTTGATCACAGACGAGGCCTTTGAGGGCTCAGATGGACAAGGCACAGCCCGGGCACTCATGGCTGAAGTGGAAAAAGCCAACTATGATCTGATCCTGACCGGGGCCCAGGCTGACCAAGGCGGTGCCCAGATAGGTGGTATGCTGGCTGCCATGCTGGATCTGCCTTACGCCTCGTTGGTCAATTATATTGAGGTCCTGGAAGGCAACAAACTCAAAATAGGCAGGGAGATCGAAGGAGGCAATCAGGAACAGAGCGAAATCAGCCTGCCCTGCGTACTCTCCATCCAGACCGGGATAAATGAACCCAGATATGTTGGCATCCGGGGCATCAGAAAAGTAGCCTCAGTGGAGATTCCGGAGCGCAGCGCTTCAGATCTGGGCCTTAACCCGGATCAAGTTGGAGCCAAGGCTGCCCGGGTCAGGCGCCAGGACTATTTTCTACCTGACACCGGAGCCGGAGCTGAGATCCTGGAAGGCGATGCAGAAGAAATCGCTGAAAAGCTGGTGGAATTATTGAAAGCCAAAGGAGGGATCAGATAATGAGTAAGCAGATCTTTGCCTATATTGAACACCATAACGGCCAGGTTGATGACTCAGCCCTGGAGCTTATCAGTGCTGCACGCAAGATAGACCCCCAGGCTCAGATCACAGCAGTTGTCTGCGGTACAGGACCTGAGCTTGAGCAGGTCTGTAAGCAGGCAGCAGCCACATATACCCAAATCTGGAAGGTGGATAATGCCGAACTCACCTATCCCAATGCCGAGATCATACGTCCTCTTTTGCTGAACATTCTGCCCGTGGACGGCATCTGCCTTATACCGCATGACACCTTTGGCATGGACCTGGGTCCAGGGCTTGCGGTAAAGCTGGATTCAGCCTACGTGGCAGATGTAGTGGATATTGAGGGCTTGGCAGACAATGATTTGCAAACCATTCGCCAGGAATTCAGCGGCCAGGTCAGCAGCCATGTCCTTTGCGATATAGCTGCCGGCGCTGTGTTAACGCTGCGTCCCGGTGCTTTCCAACCTGATGAGAGCCAGGCCGCTAATGGAGAAGTTAAGGACAAGACCCAGGATGCAGGACAGGTGGAAAGCAAGCGCAAGTTCCTGCAGATTGTGAAAGCCGAAATGGGTGATGTAGACATCACCAAAGAAGACATCCTGGTCTCAGTGGGAAGAGGCATTGAGGATCAGGAAAATATAGAAATAGCCGAGGATCTGGCCAAGGCTTTGGGCGGAGTGGTCTCCTGCTCCAGGCCTGTGGTGGATGCCAAATGGCTGGAAAAGTCCAGGCAAGTAGGCACCTCAGGCCAGACAGTAAAGCCCAAGGTTTACCTGGCCCTGGGCATCAGCGGTTCCTTTCAGCATATGGGCGGTGTCAAGGGCAACCCTTTTATCGTAGCCGTAAACAAGAACCCTAAGGCCCCCATCTTCCAGGTGGCTGATGTGGGAGTTGTGGAGGATCTTCTGGAATTCGCGCCTGTGCTCACGGAAAAAGTACAGGAAATGAAATAATGCCTGCAGGGACCTGGGGTGTGAGAGCCATATATACTGCATTTGTCCTCAAGCAACATGGATATCAGGCTTAATTTGGAAAAACACTGCATCCAGGCCGCACTGAAAAGACATTATGAACAGACCCTGCAACAGGCCCTGCAATCCAAAACTGCAGACCAAGATCTGGAGCTAAAACTGCAGGTGCTGCAGCAGATTCTGGAACAAAGTGATCTGCCAGGCCTCAGGGCCAAATATCCCGGCCTGCAGCCCGGAGCTGGGCATGAGGCCTGGTTGCAGGTGCAAAAAAATGGCCTCAGCAGGCTGATTCTGGAAGGGGAGCCTGTGCTGGAGTTTAAGGCCAGATTAGATTAACTGGGCAGTCAAAAGTTCTTTAGTAATAAACTGTTTTTATTGACTATATTCAAGGCTATAACTGTCTGAGCTCGTATTTGTCTTATCAGTTTGAATTTATTGCCTTAACCTTAAACCTTGAACCTTGAACCTTGAACTCTCAAAATATTCCTGAAAAAGACCAGAACAAAAATCCTGGCCTTTTTCAAGGCTGTCAAACCTGCTGCTTAACGCTCCACAATCATTGCATGACCCTGGCCTCCGCCTACGCAGAGGGTAGCCAGTCCCAGCTTGCTGTCCCTTTTTTGCATTTCATGCAGCAAAGTGGTCAGTATTCTGGCCCCGGAAGCTCCAATGGGATGACCCAGGGCAATGGCTCCGCCGTTAACGTTCACCCTGTCTGGATCCGGCTCCAGCTCCTGTAAACAGGCCAGGGATTGGGCAGCAAAGGCTTCGTTCAACTCCAGCAAATCCAAATCCTGGATGCTCTGCCCTGCCTTTTGCAATGCCTTTCTGGTGGCTGGTATTGGACCCAGGCCCATAAAGGCCGGGTCAACCCCTGCAGAGGCATAAGCACTTATCGCAGCCATGGGCTTTAGACCCAATTGCTGAGCCCTTTTTTGAGACATGACCAGGATCAGGGCCGCTGCGTCATTGATTCCAGAAGCATTCCCCGCAGTGACTGTGCCCTCCTTTTTGAAGGCCGGTCTGATTTTGCCCAGGGCCTGCATCGTGCTGTCAGCCTTAGGGTGTTCATCTGTATTAAAAATAATGGGCTCTTTTTTGCGTTGGGGAATACTGACCGCTACGATTTCATCCTGAAACCTGCCGCTTTGAATGGCCTGACCTGCTTTGTGCTGGCTCTGCAGGCCGAACTTATCCTGCTCCTCCCTGCTCAGGCCATATTTTTCAGCTATATTCTCTGCAGTAATGCCCATATGGTACCCATTGAAAATCTCCCACAGCCCGTCCATTATCATTAGATCCAGCATTTGACCATCGCCCATACGCTGTCCCCAGCGGGCTCCTGGCAGGGCATACGGGGTCCTGCTCATATTCTCTATACCTCCGGCCAGTACTATATCAGCATCTCCTAGCATAATGCTCTGCGCAGCCAGAGCCACTGATTTAAGCCCTGAAGCACAGACTTTGTTCACAGTAAAAGCCGGAGTTTCCTGAGCTAGTCCAGCATTTATCGCTACCTGCCGGGCTGGATTCTGCCCCTGGCCAGCCTGGAGCACGTTGCCCAGGATGACTTCGTCTATCTGGTCCGGATCCAGACCTGTTTGGTCCAGCATCTGTTTAGCCACTTGAACACCCAGCTGAACCGCGCTAATACCGGACAGGCTCTTGCCAAAAGAGCCCACTGGAGTCCGTAAGGCGCTGACTATGACTGCTTGTTGCATTGCTTCCTCCTCAGTGTTCTTGATTTGCAGTGATTTAACTAGTACAAAGTGTATTCATGCTGTCAGAGCTATAAATTTATATCCTCGTACAGTGCTGACTTACTGACATAACTAATTGTAAATACAGGCTAATGATTAAATAACTTAAGGATTCTAGGCTATAGCTGATCAAAGGTCAATTAGAAGTGGACAAGTCAAAATTAAATAAAGGATTCACCACCTGCTGTACCAGAAACTTGGAACTGGTAAAACCAGGGTCCGGGGGGTTAGGCCGACAGAGCGGTTTTTTTGCCCCCTGTTGGGCGAATCTTCGGACCCAGTGAATAGTTACCAGCTGCAATTGATCTAGTATGAAGCTAGACTTGGCTCTCTCCGTCACCCCGGCGTACGTCATCCCGGACTAGATCCGGGACCAGGTCCAGTCTTTCTTCTTGAGCCCTGGATTCTGGTCCCGGATCTGGTCCGGGATGACGTTCTTTCGCCGGAATGACGGAGGGCAGGCACTCAAAGTTTCATAATAGTTCAAACTGGCTGCAATTTTAAGACAACTTTAGTAAATTAACGTGTCAGCGCAGCCAGAGGCGGCGCTCCCTTGATGAAGGGGCAGCGAAACAATCTTCCTAGCAAAATTTTCTATAAACGACAATTTTATCCAATAGCCAGGTATTGGACAATCGATATGAAAAATGTTAAGTTTTGGATCTAATTTTTTAAAATATTAGACCTGTTATAAAATATAAGTCCTGGGCCTACAAGTTCAAGCGCACAAAACCAGCCCTGTACAAATAGTTGTAAACCTAGCTGCATTTCTGCAAAACATTATTAGCTATAAGTTATTTTTTATTGCCATGAGCACCTTAATCCTAGTTTTTATTTCTTCACTGCTCCTGGTCCTGGCTATATCTCCGGTGGTGCGCATACTGGGCTGCAAACTGGGCGCCCTGGACAGTCCTGGGCCCAGAAAAATACACCAGGATCTTGTACCCAGGATGGGTGGACTGAGTATATTCTTGGTTTTCAATCTGACCCTGCTAGGGCTTTATTTTATTGACAGCAATATCTTAAACCAGGCTTTTAAAGAGCATTCCTTGTTTTATTTCCTGCTTGGGGCCTTGATATGTTTTTCAGCTGGTTTCTGGGACGATTTGCGCAGACTTTCCCCCTTTAGCAAGCTGATTTTACAGACCATGGCCGCCATTGCAGCCTATGCAGGAGGGCTGTTTATCACCCACTTCATAGCCCTGCCTTTTAATCTAGATATCTCCAATTATATTTGGATCAATCTGCCAATTACCATTTTCTGGTATTTGTTAATCATCAATGCAGTCAATCTAGTGGATGGGCTGGACGGCCTGGCAGCCGGCATCACCTTGTTCACATCCTTGGTGATGATCATCTTCCTGATATTAACCAAAGACTTGACTTTAGCACTGCTTTTTGCCTTGCTGGGCGGGGTGGCAGCTGGGTTTTTGCCCTATAATTTTAAGCAGACAGGCAAGATGTTTCTCGGGGACAGTGGAAGCTATTTTTTGGGCTATTGCATAGCCACATTCTCGATCATGGGCTCCATCAAGGGCCAGGTTGGCGCAACCTTGCTCATCCCCTTGCTGGTCATGGGTCTTCCAGTTTTCGAAGCTATCTTTTCCCCTATCAGACGGGTCATTTTGGCTCAAAATCCTTTGGAAGCAGACAAGGGCCATGTGCACCACCGCCTGTTGCGCATGGGCTTTAGCATGCGCAAGGCCGTGCTCATTCTTTATGCCCTGACCCTGGCCCTGGGCCTGTATTCTATTGTATTAATCAACATCAAAATTGAAAAATTTGGTTTGTTTTTTGCTGTACTCGTTGTAATGGTCTTCATTTTTATGAAGGTCGTGGGCTACTTCAACTATATTGACCGGGAAAAGTTCAAGAGCTGGCTGGGTGATTTTTCCTTTGTGACCGGAGTGGCCAAGGATAGAAGGCGATTTCTCAATCTACAGGTGGCAGTCACTGAATCCAAAGACCTGGAAGAGCTCTGGAGCAATATTTGCGGGGCCCTGCTGGAGTTGGACATGGATTTTGCCGAGATAAATCTCGGCGGTAACCATTTCAGCTCTCAGCAAAACCCTGGAGGGCTGCAAAAAAAGGCTGGACTTTCAGTGACCCAAAAGCATGATAAAGACAAATCAGACCTGCTGCATAAAACAAGTGACATTTTATTGCGCAAGACATGGACCCAGAATGGGTTCATGCTGGATACCCATGGCTGCAAAAGAAACCTGTTCAAGCTGGAGCTGCCCCTGCACATGGAGAACCAGCATCTGGGAGAGCTGTGGGTAATCAAGGATCTATCCCGCTCTCCCATCAACCACTACACCCTGACCAGAATAGAGCATTTGCGCAGGTCCATTTCCAGGACCCTAAGGACCCTGGCTCAAAACAGGATCCGGCCAACAGATCAGCAGTAATGCCTGGACCAAAAAAAAGGGCAGCGACTTATTAGCCCCTGCCCTTAAATCTGTAATGGCTCCCCGGGACGGACTTGAACCGCCAACCTAGTGATTAACAGTCACCCGCTCTGCCAATTGAGCTACCGGGGATCACTTCAAAAATTCTTTTTAAACATAATTCTTTTCTCAGTCAAGACTTTTTTGTTTTTCAAGTCAGCATCGCCTCTGGCCGCAGACGTCCAGTTTGATCAGTATTCAGGGAGAAGTAGGATGGGCGGTTATCTGCTAAAACCATCTGATTTTGACTACCACGAACTGTGCATGATCCAAAAGGCGCTGAAATCTCAGGAGGTCCAAACAACCCTAAGGCACTGCAAAACAATACATGTGCCTCAGCTTGCTGTAGTCATGGAAAAACCAGAATGTGTCCGCCTTCCTCTAGTACGTTCTCTTCTAGAAGAGCCGCATAATTCCCAGTTTATGTTTAGAAGGATAAAGATGCTTGTCAATGGTTGCTTGCATGTTTCGCAGGGAAAACAGCACATGGCTGATCTTTGGTCCTGTTTAAGTAGATGTCAGTCAGTGTCCGAATTGCAAGAGGTTTATGAACAACTAAATCTTGAATATAATGAAAGATACGTGCAGCAAAAGGCAAAGATGGAAGAAGAAGGAGCTGCCCAGGCAGCCTTTTTAGAAAGACTGACCGAGTTAGACAGACAACAGAACAGGAGAGCGCAGTCAGAAAAAAAGGCATTGGCTATGCCAGATCCTAAATTTCCCCAACCGCCCTTTCCAGGCAATGAATTCATCAAGCCGATAACTACTCCGGGTGGACTCAGGTATGAATCCAGCAGCAAGGTCATGGATAACTGCGTTGGAGGCATGGAATATATGAATAGAGTTGCGAATGGAGAAATATATATATAGAGTCTACAAACCAGAACGGTGTACGCTGGAAATCAGGAAGACCTGCTCAGGAAAATGGGAGATTGCTCAAATCAAACTCAGGCAAAACCAACCCCCAAAAATCAATACCAAAAAGATGGTACATGACTGGCTTAGAAAAACTCATCAAAAGGCCAAGCACTAAGAAAATAAGTAAGAATAAGTTATACCATTTTCTTGACTTCAATCCTTGCTTATGCCAACATCAAAAGCATGAGCTCGGAAAAAAGACAGGAACTAATTTCTCAAATAAAACAACGCCATCAGATAATGATGCCCTTTTTGTCTGAAAATATACTCAGAATTTGGGCAGCATCTGAAGCCATTACAATAGGACGTGGCGGCGACACGATAGTGTCAGAGGCTACCGGTATATCCCGAGTTACAATAACCAAAGGTAAAAAAGAGGTTAAGAGCAAAAAGTCAGCCAGTCCAGACCGGGTTAGAAATTATGGCGCCGGGAGAAAGCATATAACAGCAAAACATCCGAATATACTAAATGATTTAGACACAATGATTGATCCACTCACTCGTGGCGATCCAGAATCGCCTTTACGCTGGACATGTAAAAGTACCTACAAATTGGCTGAAGCTTTGCAATCTAAAGGCCATCTTGTATCCCAAAAGTCGGCATATTCCCTGCTGCAAGAAATGGGATATAGCATGAAGTCCAACAGAAAGAAATTGGAGGGCAGCCAACACCCAGATAGGGACGAACAGTTTCACTATATTAACGCCAAAGTCAAGAAATTTCAAAGTAAAATGCAGCCTGTTATTTGAGTAGACGCCAAAAAGAAAGAAAATATTGGGCAATACAAAAATAATAGGCAAGAATGGGAGAAGCATGGACAGCCTGCGGATGTACACACGTATGATTTTCAGGACAAAGAGCTGAGAAAACCTTGCCCTTACGGCGTTTACGATATGATCAGAAATGAAGGCTGGGTCAACGTCGGAATAAGCCGAGATACGGCAGAATTTGCTGTTGAAA
>CAZLUR010000051.1:0-17196 GCA_964562725.1 uncultured Desulfohalobiaceae bacterium
CTTCCATAATGACGCTTGCCAACCTGGTAAGGCTGCCGCTCATTTTTTTCAGCGGGGTGTTTCTGCCGGTCCATGATATGCCGGAATGGAGCAGGCCGATTTCCTATCTATCTCCGCTTACCTATACCACCGAATCAATCCGTACCGCCCTGGGCCAACAGGCCTGGGTCCGGCCAGGTATATCCCTGGCCATGATTATCATTTTCCTTGTGATATTCTGGATCGCAAGCCTTGCCCTGCACAGGAAAACTCTGGGCAAAAGGCTTCGGGCCTAGTGCCTTGACACATCTCAAGTATCGCAAACAAAGCCCCCCCCCTGGCCCCTCCCTCCCGCCTGAAAGACAGGCGGCAAGGAGGGGAATCAGATAAGGAAAGGTTTTTTGCCGGCAACCAGACAATGCACAAATGACGCGGCACTAGCGGTCCTGATGGATTCATTTCTTTATCTCCCTGCCGTGGTGTGAGGATATTTTTTCGACTATCCCGAAATCACCAAGGATCATATAAATGCAGAATGGCCAAGAAGTGCCAGGCTCCGGAAGAGATCGAGTCCGGCAAGATCGTGGGCGGATTTGCCCACAACCAGGTCCTGGCCTTGGCAGACAAGGTTGTCGAGGCGGTCAAATCCGGAGCCATCAAGCGCTTCATCGTCATGGCCGGATGCGACGGACGCCAGAAATCCCGCAGCTACTTCACCGAGGTCGCCGAGAATCTGCCCCAGGACACAGTTATCCTGACCGCCGGATGCGCCAAGTACCGCTACAACAAGCTGAATCTGGGCGATATCGGCGGCATCCCCCGGATTCTGGACGCCGGACAGTGCAACGACTCCTACTCCCTGGCCGTGATCGCCTTGAAACTCAAAGAAGCCTTCGATCTGGAAAGCATCAACGACCTGCCCATTTCCTATGATATCGCCTGGTACGAGCAAAAGGCAGTGGCCGTACTTTTGGCTCTGCTCAGCCTGGGCGTGCAGGGCATCCGCTTGGGCCCGACCCTGCCGGCCTTTTTGTCCCCAACAGTGACCCAAGTCCTCGTTGACAAGTTCAACATTAAGCCCATCGGCAGTGTGCAGGAGGACATTGAAGCCATGATGGCCGGGAAATAATAAGCAAGATCTCTCTCTGTGCGGCCCCGGCCGCACAGAGAGATTCAAGGCATCAGTACGAGGAGGCCCTGATGCAACAAATCGAAGTTACGGGAGATTCCTGCAGAACATCCCCTCAATCTCTCCAGCCTGAATATATCGAACATCGAAAACGAATACATAATAACTGGCTAATATTTTTTCGTTGACAGGCAATATATGGTCATATAGATATTCATTTATTTCTTGATTGCCTGGATAAAGACACATCAAAACAAGCAGATCTTATCCGTGGATTGTAGGCGAAAATGGCTACAGACAAAATGTACGAACCTGATCATTTGATAAACGTACATGCAAGCGACCCATGATGCATAATCAACTCGACGTGGATGTCCTCAAAAACGCGGCCTATGTGGCCAAAAGCCTGTCTGACAGCAACCGGCTCAGAATTTTGCTTCTGATCAGTCAGGAGAAAAAATCCGTTTCAGCTATTGTCCAGGAATTGAATTTGTCCCAGCCGCTGGTCTCGCATCACTTAAAAGAACTGAAGCATGCATTGCTGGTCACAGTCCAGCGTGAAGGCCCGTTCGTCTATTACCAACTATCAGACTCCAGGATTCTGGACGTGGTCAGCGCTTTGGGTGAACAGGCCACGGATTTGTTGTCATCCAAAAAGAACTTCTAAAGCCGGAGAGGTGATCTCTGCCTATGGATAAGCTCTTGGAAACAATCTCCAATATGCCGCCTGAAGAGGTATTGTCCCAGATCACGGATCTTATGGGCCAGCTTCTGGCCGACCTGGACAGTGACTCCCGGAAACGGTTCGTAATGAACCTTCTGGAACAATCCAAAGGGGACAAGGTCTCCAGTCTGGTGCATTTGTGACTGGCCGAATGCCTGGGCGAAGGTGTCGACCCAACCCAGATGTGCCAGAGTCTCGTGAATAAGGTTGCCCAGTCCGAACAGCTTTCGGCCATGACCGATCCCGACGTGCTTGTGCTGTTTGAAGATTGGCTGGAGGAGCTGGAAGCGGAGGTGCTTTCCATGATCAGGGAGTATGGGCTTGAGGATGAACAGAACCCGGCAAATACGCTCGGTCTTTCCCGCAGAGGAACAAAATTTCTTTTGTCCAAAATGTCACGGGAAGGAAAAATTTAATGACAAAGGAGAAACAAAACATGGCAGACTTAATTGTTTTTCACAGCGGAAATCCCGGCTGAGCTACCTGCAAAAAGGCTCTAGGTGTAGCCGAAGAAATGCAGAGAAAATTTGGAGATGCCTTAAACGTTCAAACCCATACCACCGATTCGGAAGCGGCCAAAGGCTATACATTCAAGAGCTCGACCAATGTGCTCTTGGACAATGAATGGCTTCCGCTGGATGTGGCTACGGACAAAGGTAAGATGGAACAACTGCTGTCCCAAAAATTGTCCAGGGGGTAAATATGAATGTTCTCTGCAGGAAGCAGCCCGATCCTACAGCCGCGAACCGAAAGTTCATATTAATTGAGCCTAATAACTTGACACATCTCAAGTATCGCACATTGTGAACCCTCTCCTAACCCCTCCCTCCAGCCTGGAAGACAGACGGCAAGAAGGGGAACCAGAAACAAATAGGATTGTCCCTGAAATGCGAGAATAGAAAATTGTCGCGGCACTAGATTCTTTTGAAAACAAAAAACCTGAGCAGTAAACAGCAGAACAGGCTGAGCATCCTTGCGTGTTATTATCCCTGACCCAGGCTGTATCCTTTTTCCCTGAAAAGCCTCAGGCAAGCAGTGACCACATCTGATGCATAGAGTCTGCTATTATTTTTTTCGATCTCCTCTAAGGCTAAATCCAGCCCCAATCCTGGACGGTAAGGCCGATAAGAGGACATGGCTTCCACGACGTCCGCCACTGCCAGTACACAGGCTTCCTGCAAGATCTCTCCTTTTTGCAGGCCTTGTGGATAACCCGAGCCGTCCAGCCTTTCATGGTGTTGATAGACCATCTCAGCCACCGGCCAAGGGAAGCTGACCCCCTGCAAGATGTTGCGTCCGATCTGGGGATGGTCTTTGATCAGTGCAAACTCCTTGGTGCTAAGCCTGCCAGGTTTGCTCAAAATTTCTGAAGGTACAGCAAGCTTACCCACATCATGGACCAGTCCGGCCATATATATGCCCTGGACCTGCTCCGGGGGCAGAGCCATCTCTGCAGCCATGGCCCTGGCCAAGTCTGCTACCCGCAGTTGGTGTCCGGCAGTGTAAGGGTCCCTGGTCTCCACTGTCCGGGCCACAACCTGAATAATGCCCTCCAGGATCTCTTCCAGTTTTGCAGTACGCTCAGCCACCTTTTGTTCTAGGCTCTGCTGCTGGACCCGGGCCTCAGCCTCCAGCTTTTTCCTGCGCAATGCACTGGAAATATTGATAAAAATTTCATTTATTTTAAACGGCTTAATAATATAGCCATAAGCCCCCAGTTCCAGAGCCTTGCCAGCCACCTGGGGATCATCTTCCCCAGAGATCATGATCATACCCATCCGGGGTTGACGGGCCTGGACCCATTCGATCAGTTCTAGTCCTGATTCTCCAGGCAGATACAGGTCACAGAGCAGCAGGTCAAACCCCTCTGCATCTAAAAGTGTTTTGGCCTCTCCTGCACTGGAGGCCAGACTGCATGCGCTGCCGGTCTTTTGCACAACACGCTGCAGGAGACGCAAAACAGAAGGCTCGTCATCCACAATAAGGATGCGCGTCTGGGCTTTTTCCATTTCTCTGCTCGCGATATTATTTATAATCATTCTGGCTTTTAAAGCTGACCTTGTTCTCAGGGCTGACTCGGCTGCCTTGATAAGCTCTGTTTGCTGCACAGGCTCGTCATTCTCTTTTATGCTGATTAAGACTGCTAAGACCAGAATGTCAAGTTCTGTATATTTATTCTGGCATGCCCTTCAAATCCCTTGCTCTTTTCCCTAACGATTAATTCTAGGTAGTCAAAAGCTATTTATTAATAGACTGTTTTTTTGACTATATTCAAGTCTCTAACTGTCTGAATTCGTATTTGTCTTAATCAGTTTGAATTTATTGCCTTAACCTTGAACTTTGAACTCTTAAGATTTAATTGACAATCCTTATTTTGATATCTATTCTATTTTTTTACTATAGATAATTTTAATAGTTTAATTTGAGAAAATGCGATGTGTATGTACTCCAGAACACACCATACGCAGAAAGGATAAAACAGCTCAAGCAGGGACAGAAATGACTATTTACCGCAACATGTGCGAATTGGTGGACAAAACCCCAACAGACCTGGAAAAGGAGGCAGAATACGTGATCCGCAGCCTGGCATTAGACAAAAAGATTTCTTTTGCCGAAAAACTTCCTGGCCTGGGCCATCACTGTGAGCTAACTGCTTAATTTACATCTGACTTAGATTTAGGGCTCCTGGCTTCTGGTTGTGATCCAGGAAATTATTGATTTTTGAGGAGAAGAGAAATGTTTTTTAAGCTGTGTTTGTATATCTCTCTTGGAATATTTGCCTTGGGAGTTTTGTATCGGATCTGGCAATGGTCCGGGCAAGGTATAACATCAGAAGATAAGAATATCAGCCCCAAAAAACGTTTGCTGGAAGTATCAAAAGCTATTGGCAGCAATATCTTTTCCCGGAATATCCTGGTGTTATCCAGGACATTCGTCCTGGATATATTGCTGGTCAGGGGCCTGTGGCAGCAAGGGCTGTATCGCTGGACTGCGCACATGCTAATTTTCTGGGGATTTATATTCTTGCTGCTCATGCACGCCCTGGCAGCACAGATCAGCGAGCCCCTGCTGCCGGGTTACATGTCTTCTTTGAATCCCTATCTGTTCCTGCGGGACTTGTTTGGCTTAATGGTCCTGGCAGGCATCATCATGGCAGTCTGTCGCAGGCAGCGCAAATCAAGCTCCAGGGTTGTAAGCAGCAAAATGGATTGGGCTGCACTTGCTCTGTTGCTGCTGATCATTATTTCAGGCGTTTTCTTGAAGGGCTCCAAGATCGCCTCTGAATCAGAGTTCGAACGTATGACTGAGGCTTATTCTGACCTGTACTACGCCGACCAGGGGGACGAAGCCCTGAAGGGTTATTGGGTAGAGAATTTCGGGCTTATGTCTCCAGAACTTAAAAAAGGGGAGACATCCCTGGAAACACTGCAGGAGGGAAAAGAGCAGCATGAAGTCTACTGCGCTTCCTGCCATAGCCAGAGCCAGTGGGCCATGCTCAGCTACGGCTCCTCCAAGCTGAGCTATCCGGTGACCAATTTCTCCAGCGGGCAAAATTTGGTCTCCTTTTTCTGGTATTTTCATATTTTGGCTGTATTCGCAGGATTGGCCTGGGTTCCGTTCGGCAAGATGTTCCATGCCTTGAGCAGCCCTTTGAGTCTTTTGGCCTCAGCAGCAGCTGTTAAGCATTCCAATCCTGCAACCACGGCAGTACGCAGGGTGATGCAGCTGGATGCCTGTACCAGGTGCGGAGCCTGCAGCGAGAGTTGTGCAGTAGGCGTGGCAGTAACTTCTATGAGAAACAAATATATTCTGCCCTTGGAAAAGCTGCAAGCAATGCAGATAGTTGCAAATGGGGACCACCCCGCGGCAGCCCAGCGAGCTGCCCTGCTGGAAGGACTGGTGGTATGTACCGACTGCAAGCGCTGCACCGTTGCCTGTCCTGTGGGCATCGACCTACAGGATATATGGATGGCAGTGCGTGAGGACAAGCTGGGCAAAGGAGAAGTGGAGCCCTATGCATTGTCCCAGCTTAGCCTGCACAGCATTTTAAAAATAGATGACTACAAAACAGAAGAAGATTATGGGCCCTTGCTGGCCAGCAGAGGGTATATGCAAAGGAAGTTCCGGGAAAACATTCCTTCAGGGGTGCTGAAGGTCCAGCCCGGAAGAAAGGGAGACAACCTGGTGCAGAACCAGGAAGAGACTTTTAGCTATTGCTTCAAGTGCATGACCTGTACCTTGGCCTGCCCGGTTCCAGGATATTTCAAAAACCCCAAACAGGAGCTGGGGCTGTTTCCACACCAGATTGTGCATGCCACAGGCCTGGGCTTCAACGACATGGTAGCTTCCTCCAGAATGCTCTGGGCCTGTCTGGGCTGTTATCAGTGCCAGGAAGAATGTCCCATGGGAGTGCGGGTTACAGATCTGATCCAGGCCCACAAGCAAGCCGCCCTTATAGGGCTCAAGACAGGAGAAAGGGCATGAAGGACTCCAGGAATTATACCCTGTTTCGCTGCTGTACCCTGGCAAACTACTTAAAAGATTATGAGAGGGCCACAGACCTGGTACTGCAAGGCTTGGGCCTGAAGACTGTGCAGACCCAAGACTTTGGCTGCTGTGGTTATCCCTTGAGCAATCTGGACAGAAGGACCTGGCTGGTATCTGCTGCGCGCAATCTGGCCCTGGCAGAGGCTGCACAGGCCTGCCTGATCACTGTCTGCAACTGCTGCTATGCAACCTTCAAGCACTGTGTCTGGAAACTGGGTCAGGACCAGGATTTGCGCCAGGAGATAAATACATATCTGGAAAAGGAGGGCCTGGAATATCAGGGCCAGGCTGAGGTCAGGCATCTGTTCCAGGTCCTGCTCCAGGATATAGGCAGGGACTCTCTAAGCCAAAGAGTAGTCAACCCTGCGCACAACCTGCAGCTGGTCCTGCATTACGGCTGCAGGATCCTCAGGCCCAAATATATCCTGGGAATGAACAACCCCAGCCAACCGGAACACTTGGATGCCCTGGTGGAAGCGGTTCAGGCCAGGAGCATCCCCTGGAGCAGGAAGTCGGATTGCTGCGGAGCCCCGGTTTGGGCCACGGACAAGGAACTCTCCAGGGGTATAGCCAGAAGCAAGATAAGCCAGGCCAAGGAAGCAGGAGCAGACGGCATCTGCGTTGCTTGTCCCTTCTGTCATCTGCGTCTGGGAAGCATTCAGGACCGAGACCCAGGTATCCAGGTAATTGCCTACCCCCAACTTCTGGCCTACTGCCTGGGAGCAAACCCGGAGGAAGTTGGTCTGAAGCAAGCAGTATCCACACTACTATAGATAATTTTAATAGTTTAACTTGAGAAAATTCAATACGTATGTACTCCAGAACACACCGTACGCAGAAAGGATAAAACAGCTCAAGTAGGGACAGAAATGAATATTTACCGCAACATGTGCGAATTGGTGGGCAAAACCCCCATGGTCTATTTGAATCAGGTCAGCAAAGGGGCCCTGGCCAAGGTGGCTGCAAAACTGGAATCCTACAACCCTTGCTTTTCGGTCAAGGACCGTATCGGCCTGAGCATGATCCAGGCTGCTGAAGACCAGGGGGCTATCCAACCAGGCTGCTTGGTAATCGAGCCCACCAGCGGAAATACCGGCATTGCCCTGGCCTTTGTCTGTGCGGTCAAAGGCTACAGACTTTTATTGACCATGCCTGAAAGCATGAGCCAGGAACGTAGGGCCCTGCTCAAGGGATTCGGTGCAGAGCTGGTGCTGACTCCGGCCAAAAACGGCATGCAGGGGGCTGTGCAAAAGGCGCTGGAGATCCAGAAAGCCACTCCAGGCAGCTTCATGCCCCAGCAATTTGACAATCCGGCCAATCCGGAAATCCATCGCAAGACGACAGCCATGGAGATCTGGGAGGATACCGCCGGCCAGGTGGATATCTTTGTGTCCGGGGTGGGTACTGGGGGTACTTTGACAGGCGTGGGGCAGGTCTTGAAACAGGAAAAGCCGCAAGTCAAGATAGTGGCTGTGGAACCTGCTGAGTCGCCTGTATTGTCTGGAGGCACAGCAGGAGTTCACGCCATCCAGGGCATGGGCGCGGGATTTGTGCCAGATGTTCTGGATGCTGGGTTGCTGGATGAAATTCTACAGGTTGGCAGCCAGGAAGCCTTGCAGATGAGTAGAAGGTTGATCAAGGAGGAAGGCATCCTCTGCGGCATATCTTCCGGAGCTATAGCCCAGGCTGCCCTGCAATTGGCCCTTAGGCAAGAAAATAAGGGCAAGCTGATTGTATTCATGGTCTGCGACACTGGAGAGAGATATTTGAGCACAGCCCTGTTCCAGGAACAGGACTAAATAACCGTCAGACATATTCAGGCAACGTGGGCAAGGAGCCTGGAAATAATATACAGGGGTTAGCTCTCATGCAAAACCAAAACAGATATGGCGCAGACTTTTGGCCAGCCGGGCAACACAGGGTCTTGGACAAGGTGATAGATGAATTGAACTCCCCTGCCTCCAGCCGGGAGAGCTTTACTCGGCCTGCCCATTGTCAGCCAATGCCTTCAGTTTCAGTGCTTACTGAAATAATGGATTTGATCAAAGCGGTTATCTTTCCCGGATACTTCAGGGACTCCGAGGTGTACCCCAACACCATGTCCTATTATTTGGGGACATATGTGGACCGGATCTACCGCTTGCTGGGAGAGCAGATAAAGCGCGGCTATTGTTTTCTGTGCGAACAAAAGGGTCAGGAAGATTGCAGCGATTGTGAAGACATTGCGCCTGGTTCCAAAGTGGTACAGAAAAAGGGTTAAAGTTTGAGTTTTGCCGATGGGGCAGGGATATAAGATGCGTTTGCAAAATGTCATTAGGTGACAGCAATTTCCAGCGCTAAATCTGGACTAATGTACCGGTTAGAGCAACCCTTTGCTTTTTAAAAGGGGCCTGGGATCAATGAGATGCCTGTTGAACCAGTTTTTTTTAGCTCCCCAGCCTGCTGCCAGGGATAAAAGCTCTGAAAAATGAAAAACCGGTATCTTTTGCTTCCTGGTGCATCTAATCTCCAGATTCATGTGACACATGGAACAGGCAGTGACTATGCATTCAGCCCCTGCCTCCAGGGCGCTGTCAAACATGGTATTGATCATGGGGGTCACAATATCCTGTCGGGCCACTGCGAGAAAAGTCCCGCAGCAGCGCATCTTATAGGGCCAAAGCAAGGTCCTGGCCCCCACCTGGCCCAAAGTCTTTTCCATTATTCCCTGGTAGCTTGGCTCCCTGCTCATAATCGGAGGCGTGGCCAGCATACAGCCATAATAGGGCACATACTGCAGGCCTTGCAGCCTACGCAGGTCCAGATGGTGCTGCACTGCAAAGCCTCTTGCAGAAAGCCCAACTGCAAAAGCCGAATAACCCGGTTGGGACCCAGATCCATGGCCTGTACAAAGGGACAGCCCCCGGAACAGGCCATGCACTGCATGCATCTTTGAAAATCTGTTTCAGAGCGCTCTTTCAGTTCAGTGGCCTGGAGCCTGGAGAGCCCTTTAATCTTAATCGCTGTCTGGTTTTGACCTTCAGTCAACAGAACGCTTTCTATCCTGGAAGTTCGTTTTTTGGGGCTTTGCAAAATGAGCATCAATCCAGAAAAGCTCAATTTTCAAAGGGCTCAGCTGCTCAATGCTGCGGCGGAGCATGCTGTTAACTGCTCCCTCAATTCTCCATACCTTATTTTCGCAATATAGAACCCAAATCCTTGATCCAAGTCAAACAAAATCAAGGGCAGGAGCCAAAAGATAAAGGACAGAAAAATAAAAGAGTTACGAAGCTGTGTTTTAAGGACTGAAACCTTTTTTGTCCTTATTTACATTTACATCTATAAAGGTCTTGACTTGAGGCTCACTTTGTGAGAAAAAGTACATAATGCCCTATACAAGTAATAAAAACTCCCAATCCTAAGGAGTAGTAGATCATGCCCAGATACCTCAAGGCCTTGATCTATGTCATGGTGGGCATTGTGGTCGGCTTCCCGCTGTTCAGCATGACCTACTACACAATGGTTAGGACATCCACCCCGGAGTTCTGCTCCAGCTGCCACGAAATCGAGTATGCCTACGATACCTGGAAAACTTCCACCCACGCCAACAACCCCAAGGGCTTTGTGGCTGACTGCATGGACTGCCACCTTCCTGCCCCGGAGAACACCTTTGATTTCTTCTATGCCAAGACCTACCACGGTTTGAAGGATATAGTGAAACACTTCACCATGAATTCCTACGACCGAAAAAAGAACAGGCAAAGGGCCTACGAGGATATCGACAATTCCCAGTGCCGCAAGTGCCATCGCAATCTCCTGAGCATGCCCCACAAAAGGGGCGCGCTTTTAGCACATAAGACTGTCCTGTATCCCAGGGAAGGCTTTGAAAAGAAGTGCGTGGATTGCCACGACCGCCTGGTGCATTTCCCCAAGGACAGCTATCAGTACGATCAGGCTGTCTTTTCTCCAAAGGCTAGGCAAGATCTATGAGGCAAACATCAGGCCAGAGCCCAAAGCCTGGCTTTATCACGAAGAACTTCAGGCTTAAATAAGGAGGATGGAGATGTCCACACGGTCAAAACGAGCCTTTTTCGGAGCAGCTGGCCTTGGTTTGCTCCTGATGTTAGCCGTGCAGTCCCCCTGGGCTCAGGAACCTCAGGAGGCAGACACCACTAACCAGTTAAAACAAAAAGAATTCCGGATCGAGCGCTCCATGTCCAAGCAGGCCAAGGCCTGCATCATGTGTCATAAGCAGGAGCACCCCGGCCTGTTCTCGGACTGGGCCAACAGCCGCCACGCCTCAGCTAATATCACCTGTCTGGACTGCCACCAGGCAGAGGAGCACGACCCGGATGTGAGCGAGAGTCATTTTGAGCAGTATCAGAGGGATGATATCAAGTGGGGCACCAAGGAGTACAGGGCCCCGATTGCAGAGGTGGTCACTCCCAAGGACTGCTCCCGCTGCCACCCGGACGAAGCAGAGCAGTACTCCCGCAGCAAGCACGCCAACACCCTGGAAATCATCTGGAAGATCGATCCCTGGCTAAATGACGGTATGAACTCTGACGTGGAGCGCACCTCAGGCTGCTTCTACTGCCACGGCACTGTGCTGGAGCAAAACGAGGAAGGCGAGCTGACCTCAGAGTCCTGGCCCAATGTGGGCGTGGGCAGGCTGAACCTGGACGGCAGCAAGGGCAGCTGCAGCTCCTGTCATACCAGGCATCACTTCTCTGTTATGGAGGCCCGCAAGCCCGAGGCCTGCGGCCAGTGCCATCTGGGCCCGGACCATCCCCAGCTGGAAATTTACGAGGAATCCAAGCACGGAGACATCTATCACGCCTTTGGCAACGAATACAACTGGACTGCTGCGCCAGGGACCTGGACCCCTGGGGTTGACTACCGGGGCCCCACCTGCGCTTCCTGCCATATGTCCGGAGCTGGCGAGGTAAGCACCTCCCACGATGTGACCGAACGCCTGTCCTGGGAAATCCAGGCCCCCTTGACCGTGCGGCCCTCTGAGTTCGAGGCTTTCCCAGCAGACACCAACTGGAAGACAGAGCGGGGCAAAATGAAAAAGATCTGCAGGCAGTGCCACGGCAAGAACTGGGTGGATGGTCATTACGAGACCTTTGACAAGGTAGTGAAGGAGTACAACCAGGTCTATTTCAAGCCTGCCAAGGAAATGCTTGACAAGCTCTACGCAGAAGGCCTCTTGGACGACGACAAGTTCTTTGACGAGAAGCTGGAGCTGGAATTCTACGAGCTGTGGCACCACGAGGGCAGAAGGGCCCGCATGGGAGCAGCCATGATGGCCCCGGACTATACCTGGTGGCACGGCTTCTACGAGGTCAAGGCCCGCTACAACGAGTTCATGACCGAGGCCCAGCACCTCCTTGATACTGGAGAGAAGACCCATAAATACGAGGACTACCCCAACGCCACAGGCAGCACCCAAAGACCCAAGGCCATATTCGACCCTGAAGAATATTAACTGACCTGACAGCCCAAAACCTCAAAAGCCCCCGGGATGCCACTTCCGGGGGCTTTTTGCTCAAGGAGCTCTTGTCCTGAGCGATATTGATTTAGCTATTATAAGTCCTGATTTTTCAGAAGATTTATTTGAAAAAAGAATTTCGTTAATGAAACAGGCTTTAAAGGTTGATGACCGCATAGAGCCCAGCCCCTTCAGGCCTGAAGACTTCAATCCGGAGAATCCTTTAGTTCATGAAATCTCTTCTTATGGAATCGAAATCAATCTTGAATAAAGACACCTGATCCACCATTCATGAATACACCCACAATCTGCATACTTATATCCTGGCTGTGGCCAATAACAACGCTTGCAGGCTAAGCAGGCCAGCCACAAGCAAGAAGATCCCTGCCTAGATCCGGATGTTCTCCAGCCTTAAATTGGACGTGTCGCAGAATGAGATTGCTTCGTCGAAGAATCCTCGCAATGACGGGGGGCTGCACAGGTCATGGGCTGTCAGCAACCCTTTGTCACTGAATTTTGTAATACACTCTAAACCCATGCCTGCCTTAAACTACTCCAGACCGTGGACTTGGCGCAACCTGCTGGACAGGCCCCTGATCATCCTGAAGGCCTCCTCCACTGTGCGTGTGCTGTCCGAATTGACCAGGCAGCAGGTAGCAGGGGACAAAAGGCTTCTGGACAGGAGCCAGTCCTTGTCCACTCCCATGGAGTCCAGAATGTTCCAGAGCTCTTCCAGCCTGACCGCCATGGAGTCTAGCCTGGCCTCTGCAAAGAGAGCTCTGCATTGGTGGGCACCATACCCCAAACCAGCACCCCACTCCGATCCAGGAAGGTCTTAATAGCAGATACGCAGGAGACAAAGCGTTCCCCGTTGGTGAAGACATTCAGGGAGAGTACGTCTAGATCCAGGTTCAGCAGGAAATCCCAGTCCGGGTTGCCGCAGAGATGGGTCCCCCTGGGCCTGTCTGCCCAAAATACCCTGTGCGGGATTTGCTGTAATTGACTTATATCAAGGAACAGCTTTCAGGACCATGCACAGAAATTGGTTATTACAAAACCAGAAACCATTTATTGCTACTTGACAGTAAGGCCTATCATTAGTAGTCTACTAAATCAATAGTGATTGATGCAAGAAGGAAATGACTGCCTAGAGAACTCAGAAAAATTAAAAAGGTAGAAGCACGTATGAAAATAAGTAGTGATTCTTTTGCTGCTGAAGGGACTTTGGAAGCGATCTGCAGCAGCAAAGAAAAGCACACCAGCAAGCAGCAAGTGCCCCAGGCCAAACTCCAGCCCGGCCTGGGCCTGGTTGGAGATGCCCACGCAGGCACCAGGCGCGAGGTCAGTCTACTGGCCTTGGAGGCCATAAACTCCATGCAGGGGGCTTTTTTGCTGCAGCCAGGGGAGTTTGCCGAGAACCTGACTACCTCCGGCCTGCAGCTGGAGGAGCTACCCCTGGGCTCCAGGCTGGCCATAGGCAAGGATGCAGTTTTGGAGGTTATCCAGATAGGCAAGAGATGCCATTTTAAATGCGAGATCTATGCCAGACTCGGGGACTGCGTAATGCCAAAGCTGGGGATATTCGCCCGGGTGCTCAAGCCAGGAACAGTAAAAAAAGGCGATAGGGTCCAGGTTTTGCAGACATAGGTGGTACTATCTGGTAAGTATCCCATTCCAGATCAGGAGCAATTCCATAGTTTGTGGCCTGCAAAGTGTATTGCACCGCCTGCCTGCTGTATTTCTGAGACTTAGCCAAAGTATCCATGCCTTTACCCCTGGAAAAGGGAAAGATGCCCTGAAATTTAATTTATTTCTTTGATCTATATCAAATCATCAACCAGAAAACAGGCTATATTTATTTAAAACCAAATAAACACGTTCAAGCAAGCCTTTTCTTGACAGCCCTCTTTTTTATACATATTATATTAAAATAATATAGATAAGCCACTTAAACATCTGGAGGCAGGTTATGAAGTTTGTGGAAAATATGACCGCGGACGAGAAGTTGGATCTGGTGTGTCGCATGTGTCCCATGCATCTTCTGGAGCCGGGAGACAAGATGAAATGCATGAAAAAGGGCCAGGTACTGGAAGTACAGACTGACTACGACCAGGCCCTGGAGGATATTCCCAACTGGTGTGAGCAGTGTGGTCAGGAGTTTTTAGGTGTCGAAGAGGACCAGGATTGCTATAAGCTTTACATCAAGAAAAAAAGTGAACAGTCGGAGCCAACTCCGCCTAAAATGCAGGAGATTAAACAATGAGACGCGTATACATGGATCACGCATCTGCCACTCCGGTGCGTGGCGAGGTCAAGGAAGCAATGCTTCCCTATTTCGATGAACAATTCGCCAACCCTTCCACGGTATACGACTTGGGAACAGAGGTCAGAAACGCCGTGGAAGAGGCCAGGAACAAGGTCGCCGCTCTGATAGGTGTTGATGCTGAGCGTCTGGTGTTTACTTCCTCCGGGGCCGAGGCCAACAACATGGCGATCAAGGGCGCCGCCCTTGCCAACAGGAAAAAGGGCAACAGAGTCATTGTTTCCGGCATCGAGCACCACTCAGTTCTGAATGCCGCCAGATTTCTAGAGAGGCTGGACTACGAGGTTGCCTTTCTCCCAGTGGACGAATTCGGCCGCGTCGATCCGGAAAGGCTGAGGAAGCTCATCTCCGAGGATACGATCCTCGTCTCAGTCATGCACGCGAACAACGAGATCGGAACCATGCAGCCCATATCTGAGCTGGCTTCGATCTGCAATAAACACGGGGTCTTGTTTCACACCGATGCGGTTGCCAGCATCGGAGCGGTGCCGGTGGAGATACAGGAAATGGGAGTGGATATACTGAGCCTGTCCGGAGTGAGCCTGGAGGCTCCCAAGGGCGTAGGCGGGCTGTATATCGCGAAGAATGTTCGCATCATGCCCCTCATACACGGCGGCATCCAGGAGCACGGCATGCGCGCCGGGACTGAAAACGTTCCCTGCATTGTTGGACTGGGGAAAGCGGCTGAGCTCGCCGCTAAAGAGACAGGCAGGCAATCGGAGCGGATATTGCAGATGCGAAACCGGCTTGTGAATGGAATAAAGGAGGGGATCCAAAGCGTGACTTATACCGGACACCCCGAACTCAGGTTGCCGGGCCACGCCAGCTTTTGCTTCAAGGCTGTGGAAGGGGAGTCGCTTCTGTTTATGCTTGCCCAGAAGGGGATCTACGCCAATACCGGATCCGCCTGCGCCTCCAAGGCCCTGAAGATCTCGCCGGTGCTCGCAGCGCTGTCCCTGCCGCACGAGGTAGCCCAGGGCTCGGCAGTGTTCACCCTCAACCGCACCAATACCCAGGAGGATATCGATTATGTCCTCGAACATCTTCCGCCCGCGGTGCAGCGCTTGAGAGCCATGTCCCCGCTTTGGAACGAGGTTTCGGCCTGAACGGGTATGTGACTGCTAAACGCGCCAGCACGGAAGTGATTCTGCAGGATACATTCAGTTCCCAGAGGTACGGCAGAGAGGAGGACATACTAAACTGAACTTGCTTTTTTTCTCTGAAATCCAGATAAGAAGGAGTACACTATGTATACGGACAAGGTCATGGAACACTTTCAGAATCCCAGGAACATGGGTGTCATCGAGGATCCCGACGGTATCGGGGAGGTGGGGAATCCGGCTTGCGGGGACATGATGAGCGTGTACATCAAGGTAGAGGACGGCAAGATCGCAGATCTCAAGTACAAAACATTCGGTTGTGTCGCCGCCATCGCTGTCTCCAGCATCGTTTCCGAGCTGGCCGTGGGCCTGACCCTCGAGGAGGCCAAGAAGATAGGAAAGCGGGCGGCCTCGGAAGCCTTGGGCGGTTTGCCAAAGCAGAAGGAGCACTGTTCCAACCTAGGAGCCGAGGCGCTGGTCAAGGCTATAGAGGATTATGAAAACAGACAGGCCAAGAGCCAGGCAGCAGCCACTGCCTGAAACAGCCGGCCCTGGAAAGGACATTCAGGGCCGGCTGCTATAACAATCCACTAAATAAACTAAATTAATTGACTGTCATTTGAGTTGTTCCTGTTGTTTTTTGCGCAAGGCCAAAAGGAAATCATTCAAAGTTTTTATGGCCTCGCTGGGCCATTCAATTCCAAAATACCCCCCATACCGATAACCTGTTTTCAGCTTTGTAGAATTGGTAATAATTGCCTGCGGAACAATAATTTCTCCCCCTGCAAAGAAACAGTACTCTTCTGAATCTGAGTATACTGCAGGCAGAGCTAGTATTCCGTTATCAATGGCACTTTGCCTGTTATAGTTATGGACAGAAAAAAATGAGATACCTTTTTGTGAAATATCCACCACTTGTTGATCATTAAACAGTACCTTGTATTGGGGCCAGAGCCTATATCTTCTATGGCTCCTACGTTCTTGGTAAATCAATTGCGGTTTTTCGATCAAGAAAGCTGAGCTGTCCTTTTCCAACTTGCCCAGGACACTGGCTTCAAAAAAGAAAAGATAATGCTGAAAACGAAAACTGAAACGCACAGGCCCATGGGATCGGATAAATTCTTCACAGGTTGTATCAACAGAGATATCCTGAATATGCAATGTATCTTTTCGGACAGATTCCATAAGACATTCACAAAACTCCTCATATGATTCACCAGGCATGTGCAAAAAGATGTGAGGCTGTTCTACGTTGACAAACTCCTGTAAAATCTTATCTGCATTGCCTCCTGTCAGTACCACTCCCTGAAGAGAGTTCTTGTATGCAGGCAGTGCCTTGGGCAAGGAGGAAAAATCCTCTACAAGGTGAATCCGCTCAAGCTTCTTGCTCTTTAAGCGCGAGAAAAATTTAGACATCAACTTCCCCCAACTTTCCGCTGGAAACTGACATTGTCCCATGTCTTTTTCTTAGGTCCAAAAAGTCGTACCCAATTAGCAGCCGGGAAGTTATATCCAGATGGAGTTTGTCCAGGTGCATGAGATCATCCGCCTGCTAAAAAACCTGAAGCAGATCCCTCTTCCCCTCATTTAGACATGCCAAAACCGATGGGCAGGATCAAGGGTATCTGCTGTGATTTTTGCTGGTTATACTCCATTATCCTGGAGCGAATCCTGTTTACTGGTTTTTCTCCTACCTGCAGGTCTGTCCTGGGCAGCAGGGCCACAGACTCATGCCCCAAACCGAGTCACAATATCTGGGCGCAATCTCTATAAATATTTATTCTCCTATAGGCCATTAAAAGTCAATAAAAGGACTCCTCAGCCACGATCACCAAGACCTGCGACAACCCGGTCTTGTTTCTGTCTTACACCAAACTTTGTATCTGGAAGCCCTTTTTGATCTTAATCAGGGCAAAAGCT
>CAZLUR010000052.1:0-16970 GCA_964562725.1 uncultured Desulfohalobiaceae bacterium
GGGGTAAGTATTGCTTTTTGTGGACATAACTGCTATTTTTTTTATTTCGGGATGTGGCTCAGGCTGGTTAGAGCGCAGCGTTCGGGTCGCTGAGGCCGCAGGTTCGAATCCTGCCATCCCGACCATTGCTTATCTCACCGACTTTATTTACAGGAGTACTCAGGCTTTAGAAGTAGTCCTGGTGGCCTCCAGCACGTTGTCCATTTTATTCAGGTTCTCCAAAGTTCGGTATAGATGGGAAGAATCATTAACTTCCACATTGAGTATAATTTCTGTTTTGCCCTCCAGGTCCGAGGTGAAGTGGCCTGATTCTATATTCACCTCCTCCTGGGCCAGCAAAGAGCTGATCTGGGCCATTACACCTGGTAAATTCTTGGACAAAACTTTGATGGTGGCCGGATAGACAGTATCTTTTTCCTCGCCGGCCCAGGATACATTGAGCAGGCGGGCAGGTGCAAACTGGGCCACATTGGGGCAGTCCGTGGTGTGCACGATCACTCCCCTGCCCCGGCTGATATAGCCAATAATCGGATCACCTGGGACCGGCTGGCAGCACTGGGCAAAACGGATCATCAGATCGTCTATGCCCTTGATGCTAACGCCCTCCTTTTTTTGCTCTTTTTCCTCCTGCTGTTTTTTCTCCTTCTCTCTCTTCTCAGCTCGAGCCAAATTTTGGGCCTGTTTTTCCTCCTGCAGGGCCTGCTTGGGAACCAATCTGCGCAGCACCTGTTTGGGGGTGATTTTGGCATAGCCCACAGCGGACAAGAGATCTTCCACTTGTTTGTAGGAAAATTCCAGGGCTACAGGTTCCAGCTTGCCTTTTTTTAAGGCCTGGTTGAAATTTATGTTCATCCGCCTGCCCTCTTTCTCCAACATCTCTTTGGCCAGAGAGATGCTTCTAGCCCTTTCCTCAGTGCGTATCCAGTGTTTGATCCTAGTCCTGGCCTTGGTGGTCTTTACAAATCTCAGCCAATCCCGGCTGGGCTTACGATGAGGATTGGTGATAATTTCCACTGTATCGCCGTTTTTCAAGGGGGTATCCAAAGGCACCAGTTTGCCGTTGACTTTGGCCCCTGAACACTGATTGCCTACCTCGGTATGGATCATATAAGCAAAATCCACAGGTGTAGCGCCATAAGGCAGGTCCAATACTTCACCTTTGGGAGTAAATACATAGACTTCGTCCTGGAACAGGTCTACCTTCAGGGAGGCCATAAACTCCCTGGGGTCCTTTAATTCCTGCTCCCAGTCCAGAATGTGCCGTAGCCATTCAAATCTCTGTTCATCCCTGGGATGAAAAGAGTCACCCTCCTTGTATTTCCAATGGGCAGCAACCCCGAATTCAGCGACCTGGTGCATCTGTTCGGTGCGGATCTGGATTTCGATATGCTCTCCTCCAGGGCCTACTACAGTAGTGTGCAGGCTTTGGTACATATTACCCTTAGGCATGGAGATATAGTCTTTAAACCTGCCCGGGACCGGGGTCCAGGTGGAATGTACTAATCCCAGCACTGCATAACAATCTTTAATGGACTCCAGAATTACCCTGAAAGCAATTAGGTCATAAACTTGTTCCAGACTCAAATTTTGTTTTTTCATCTTATTATAGATACTATAAATATGCTTTTTTCTACCACTGACATGTCCCTGAATTTTATTCTTGTCCAGCATGTCCTGGATCATGCTTATCACATGCTGGATATAATCCTGTCCCAAAGTGCGGTGTTCTGCAATGCCGTTGACTATATGCTGGTAGACATCAGGCTTGAGATAACTAAGACTCAAATCATCAAGTTCAACCTTTATTCGATAAAGACCAAGGCGGTGGGCCAGAGCAGAGTATATCTCCAGAGTTTCCTGAGCAATCAGCTTTTGCTTGATCTGGTTCTGGAACTGCAAAGTGCGCATATTGTGCAGCCTGTCCGCAAGCTTGACCAAAATGACTCGGATGTCTTTGGCCATGGCCAGGATCATTTTTCTGATATTCTCTGCCTGGGCCTCTTCCTTGGAGGTAAAGGTCACTTTGCCTATCTTGGTCACCCCGTCAACTATACGTGCTGTTTCCGGGCCAAAATGCTCTTCTAGTTCTTTGACTCCTATTCCAGCATCCTCTACTGCATCATGCAGTAATCCAGATACAATCGAAGCCGAATCTAAATGCATATTTGCGAGGATATTGCTGACCTCTAAGGGATGGGAAAAATAAGGCTCTCCAGACAATCTGACCTGTCCGGAGTGCAATGAAGCTGCATAGACATAAGCCTTTTGAATCAGCTCCAAGTCTGATTCTTTCAAGTATTGGGCTGCTTTTTCCAGAATATCATTGATGCGGATCATGATTAAATTTGCAACATACCGGTTTTATGGTTCAAATGTAACTATTCACCATCTACTCTACTGTGCCCTGATAAACTAATCTACCGGTGAGTAATCACATTCAAAATTATTCTAGGCTGCCAGGTCAAAAAATAAACTTAATCCAGCCTAAAAGGAAAGCTTCCCTTTTTGAATAAAATTGTCTTGCCAAAAAAAAATATATGATTTATAACTCTGGTTTAATATTTTGTTTTTGTCAGCCCCAGCCCATTTATTCAGACTAGCTGGGCAATAGCCTTGTTGACCAGTTAGAGGCAATGTCATGCCTTTTAACATATTGCAAGTTGATTCAGACAAGCAAACATTATTTTAATTAAATATATCGAAGAGATAAGTCAACTCTGAAGGATAAGTACAAAACATGTCCAGCAAAGAAGAAGAAAAAGTCAAAAGAATAACCCAGGAGTTCCTTAGGGAGAGCATTCCAGAATATATACTTGAGGGCTCCCAGGCTATGCTCTCCAACAATGAACTACAAAAAATTGATTTCAAGAGACAGGATAAGCACTGGGATATTGAGGGCCGCATTCAAAGCGAGGATTTTCAGTTCTATAATCCTGAAATAGGCATTAGCCTGGAATCCGGAGCTGTAAATTTTTTCTGCAACTGCCCTGATTCTTTTTCCGGCATCTGCCCCCATGTGGGAGCTACTATGCTCCGGCTCTTAAGCTATTTGGAAAACGGAAAAAATGAAAGTACCCCCAAACCAAGGACTGATTGGCGCCACAGTTTCAGACCTTTTTTCATTAATCCTCCAGAACCTGAACCGGGCAACAACTACCTTATCTTTCGCTTCTATCCAGATCAGGAGAGGCTGCAGGTAACATTTCACCGGGCCAGGCAGAACAAATCCGGACTATCAAAAGTGCAACATCCCATTAGTCTGGAACAGTTGATGTATAACCCTGATTGGTCCGAACTCTCTCCAAACCTGTCCAGGGTGGCAAGTCAAATTGGGCAGTATCTGGATTATATGGGGCACAAAGTGGAGATACCTGCCGGTCTTCTGGGCTGGTTTCTTTGGTCCATAAAAGATGAGCATTACTTATTCATGGCGGACACTGATCAGCCGGTTCATATTCATACTCAGAGCATGCGGCTGCAGTTGCAGCCCAAAATCTCTGAACACGGGCTCAGCTTTGGGGTCATGCTCAGCCAGGAAGACAAGACCCCCATTCCCATCACAGGAGAACAGGCTTTTTTTTACGGCCAGATGCCAATCTGGATCCTTTGGAAACAGACTTTTTATCCAGTCTTGAGCAGCTTGAATACGAGGTTGATCCAGGAATTGCTCCAGGAGCCGCCTATAGTACCCCATTCCGAGCTCTCGGAGTTCCTGGACCGGGTCTGGACCAAGATACCCGCCTTCAACCTCTATGGTCAAGAAGAGTTCCTGGAAAGGATGAAGCCTATTTTTGTCCCGGCTGTATACAACCCCAAGCTGTATTTGAATGAAGAAGGCAGCCTGCTGACCTTGGAGCTTGAGAATATCTATGAAACAGAGCATGGTGAGATCAGCCTGTCCAGCCCCAATCCGGAATTGCAGACCGGCAGCTATCAGTTCGAGGGCAAGTCTTTTTTGCTCAGAAGAGACCAAAAGCAAGAAGAGGAGCTGTTGAATGAACTTCTGCATATGAATTTTCAGCCCAGGAATAACTCCATCTGGTTTTTGGAGCCAGAAGAAGCCATTAATTTCCTGCTGGATTCTTACCCCCAATTGGTACAGAAATATAGGATTTATGGGGAAAAGAACCTGAGCAGGTATAAAGTTCGGCACTCAAAGCCCAAAGTTGTGGCTAGTGTGGAACAGGACAAAAAGGATTCCAACTGGTTTGATCTCAACATGGCAGTGGAATATGACAATATTCAGATTCCCATTGAAAAGATTTGGAAGGCCTGGATCCAGGGCAAAAGATATGTCCAGCTAAAAGACGGCTCTTATACCAGCCTGCCTGATTCCTGGCTGAAAAAGCTAGGCCACAAACTAAGGGCCATGGGGCTCGATCCGGAAAAGCCCCCCAAAAGCAAGTTTCAAAAATTCGAAGCCCCGATGCTGGACAAAATCCTGGAGGATCTTCCAGAGAGCAGAACAGATTCATTTTGGAATAACCTGCGGGAGAAGCTGCATAACTTTCAAGAGATTGAACAGATTGAACAGCCTCAGGCCATGAATGCAATCCTAAGGCCTTATCAGAAACAGGGCCTTAGTTTCTTGAATTTCCTGCATGAATACGGTTTTGGCGGGATACTGGCAGATGAAATGGGTTTGGGCAAAACTTTGCAGACCCTGGCCATGCTGCAATTTATGCAGGAAAAAAAGGGCCTTCAGGGGCCCAACCTGATTATTGTACCCACCTCTGTATTGCCTAACTGGCAAAGGGAGACTCAAAAATTTTTGCCAGAGATGAAGCAATTATTGATTTATGGCTCCCGCAGGGAAGGTCTGTTCCAGGAAATACCCGAATCTGATCTGGTCTTGACTACATACGCCTTGTTGCGCAGGGATTTGGAAGACCTGAAAAAATATGAGTATACCTCGGTCATTCTGGATGAGGCCCAGAATATCAAGAACCCAAACACCATTACAGCACGCTCGGTGCGCAAGCTGCAGACCAAATTCAGGGTCTGTCTCTCTGGGACACCGATTGAGAATAACTTGCTAGAACTCTGGTCTTTGTTTGAATTTTTGATGCCGGGTTTTTTGGGATCTCAAAACGCATTCCAAAAAGGCTTTGTCAAGCCCATCAAGGACGGGGACGAGGAAAGCCTGTCTTATCTGCGCTCCAGGGTCAGGCCTTTTATTCTGCGCAGAACCAAAGACGAGGTGGCCAAGGATCTGCCCCCCAAAGTAGAAAATGTCTATTTTGCTGCTTTGGAAAATGAACAAAAGGAGCTTTATGCCTCTTTGGCCAAAAGGCTCAAAGAACAAGTCCTGCAAAAAGTCGACGAAAAGGGTCTGGCCCAGAGTCAAATGTCCATTCTGGACGCTTTACTCAAATTACGTCAAATATGCTGCCACCCCCGTTTGCTTAAGCTGGACATGCCTGGATTGAGCACCAACCTGCCTTCTGGGAAATTCGAGGCCTTTAAAGATCTAGTGACAGGGATCATAGAAGATGGACACAAAGTGCTGGTATTTTCCCAATTTGTGCAAATGCTGCATATTATTCGCTCCTGGCTGCATATGAACAAGATCCCGTTTAGCTATCTGGACGGTGCCAGCAAGGATCGTTATGAACAGGTGGAAAAATTTAATGCTGATCCCCAGATTCCAATTTTTCTAATATCTCTGAAGGCGGGCGGTACAGGGATCAATCTGACTTCTGCCGACTATGTAATTCATTATGATCCCTGGTGGAATCCCGCAGTGGAAAATCAGGCCACAGACAGAACGCATCGCATCGGGCAGACCAAAAAAGTCTTTTCTTATAAGCTGATCTGTGAGAACACTGTGGAAGAAAAGATTCTGCAGCTGCAGGAACAGAAAAAGGGTGTGGCAGATGCGATTATACCAGGCCAGGATCAATGGAAGAATCTTTCCCGGGATGATCTGGAGATGCTGTTCGAAGTCTAGTGCCGCGTCAATTTTCTATTTTGTTTCTGGTTCCCCTGCCTCCCGCCAGTCTTACATTTAAATTTATTGCCTTAACCTTCAACTTTGAACTCTCAAGCCATTTAGTCCAAAACCGGGCTCTGCCAAGCGCCCGGTTTTGGACTAATGCTAAACGTTTGTTCGGATATCTGGACAGGAAAGCAAGGCCTGATCGATTTCCTGCTGGGCAAGATCGTAATCAGTGAGCTTGCCCTGCAGATAAGCATCATAGGAAGCCAGGTCTAAAAGACCATGACCTGAATAAAGGAAAACAATGCAGGATCCGGGCTGGGCCTGCTGGGCCAAGTCCACGGCAGCCTTGATGGCATGGGAAGTCTCTGGTGCAGGCAAAAACCCTTGGGTATTCAGAAACAGTCTGGCGGCCTGAAAACATTCGTTCTGGTAATAGGCCCTGGGCTCAATCAATCCTTCCTGGAGCAGATTACATAAAAGAGGCGCTCCACCGTGATATCTAAGTCCTCCGGAGTGGATAGGGGGAGGCATAAAACCATGTCCCAGGGTGTGCATCTTGATCAGCGGGGTCAACTCTGCCATGTCACCAAAATCATAAGTATATTTCCCACGGGTCAAGGTTGGACAGGCCTTGGGCTCCACAGCAATAAATTTTATTTGTTCTCCATTTAGCTTCCTGGGCAGAAAAGGCAGCGCCAGTCCACCAAAATTACTTCCACCCCCTACGCAGCCCACCAGGTAGTCGGGGTGTTCGCCCAACTGCTGCAGCTGCAGCTCTGTCTCCAGTCCGGTTATGGTCTGATGCAAAAGAACATGGTTGAGCACACTGCCCAGGGTGTACTTGACTTCAGGATCTCCTGCAGCATCTTCTACAGCCTCGGATATGGCCAGACCCAGACTACCTTTACAGTCCGGGTCTTGTTCCAAAACAGCCTTGCCGGTTCGAGTATGCTCTGAGGGAGAGGGGTAGATTTGAGCTCCATAGGACTTGATCAAAATCTGCCGGTAAGGCTTTTGTTCATAGCTAATGCGGACCATGTATACAGTACAGGCCATATCAAGCATACTGCAGGCAAAAGACAGGGCTGTGCCCCACTGCCCTGCTCCGGTTTCAGTGGCCAGACGCTTGACCCCTTCTTTTTTATTATAAAAGGCTTGAGCTACAGCAGTATTTGGTTTATGCGAACCTGCCGGGGAAAGGGATTCGTCTTTATAATAGATCCTGCATTTGCTGTTTATAGCCTTTTCAAGATTCAGAGCCCGTACCAGAGGGGTTGGCCGCCATAGGGCATAAATATTCAGTACCTCCTCTGGGATGAATATGTATCTTTCCAGGCTCATCTCCTGCTCAATGAGTCCTCTGGGGAATATAGCCTCCAGCTGTTCCGGCTGCAAAGGATGTTTGCTGCCCGGATCAAGAAATGGCGCTAGGGGAGTGGGCAGATCAGAAAGGGCGTTGTACCAGTGACGCGGCATATCTGTCTGAGGCAAATGGAATCTGGTCTGCATACAGTCCTTCTCCTTTGTATTTTGGTTATAACCAGTCAATGTTTCCAAAGCAGTCTTTAGCTGTCATAATGGAGTGAGCCATTTATTACTGGCAGCTATAAAGCACCACTGTTCAGGCACACCCTGCCTATATTGAAACACAGGTTTTTGCAACCAGGCTAAAAGATCCTGATAAGCCTGGTAAATTTGTCTAAACTTTTTGTTTGACCCTCCATGATCTGGGTGATGCTCCAAAGCTGCTCTACGAAATGCATCCTTGATTTTTTCCTCTGCCAGCAAAACATCTTTAAGTTCACTTGGCTTTAGCTTTAAGGCAGACAATTGTCTGGAAACCCGGGATGCAAAATATTGACTACTGGGCTGCACATATTGGGCAGAAAAGACCTCGGTGCAGCCCTGCTTGAAAACTTCATTGCCGGCCTTACTGCTGCTGCAGGCCTTATTTTTCTGTTCCCACCAGACAGCACCCAGATCAAAGACCATTTGGTTAATATCCTGGGCCGGTTTTTTCCCTGATCTGCGAGCATAGAAATAACTGTGCACTGCCTGTCCGTTGCCCCGGGGCAGGATGTTCAAGAGAAGCATTTCCTGGCTGAAGGCAAAGGTAGCGTATCTGGTGTTCAGGACCCTAAACAGATTATTAAACCAATGCAGTTTGAATACCAACTCTTGTTTGCAGGAGGTCCGGCAGTATCTCTGTCTGCGATTTTCCAAGGGCCTGCCGCAGGCCAGACAAAACTTGAGCTGCTTGTGCTCAGTGCGGGCCGGATTTGATTTGAGCATATCTTGCATGCAGGCAATCTATCAATAAACAAACATAAGAACAAGTAAGCTGGAACAAAACCTATACAGCCCATAAAGTCAAGCCAGTGGTGCTATCGAACCCGTATGTATTGAAATTACCTCAAAATTATTGGATTACAAGCTTGACCAGCAATCTGGGTTTGCCTTACTATTTCTCGCAGTTGATAGTGGTTACAGTTCCTCACCTTTTGCCCGAAATCCAGTTTCGGGCCTAAAGGGAAACTGGTGAACCAGACCTCAAGGAGAAAGCATGCCCAACAAAAAAGAACAATGCCCCAGAGCCAAATTGAATGCAGACTCCTGCCCCTGCACATACCCGGATTGTTCCAGGCACAGCTTGTGTTGTGAGTGCATTCAATACCACCGCCAACGCCAAGAACTACCTGCTTGCTATTTCAGTGCTGAGGAAGAAAAGACCTACAACCGAAGCCTGGAATTTTACTTTCAACGTCATTTGAAGTAGACTGTTAGAATATGTCCGATAAATACTTCTTGGACCGGATCCTAGGCTTGATATGCAGTGTATTTGACGCTTATTCTGCAGTATTGTTTCTTGCTGAAAACACTCAGAGCTATAGGCTGGCAGCCTTTTTTAGTCTGGGAGATAATATACAAAAAAACACCTACCTGGAACCTGGGCAGGGCCTTGTGGGCTGGATAATCCGTAACAATCAGCCTTTGCTGATAAATGACTTCGACCGCGCAGGCGATTGCCTGGGCTACTATCCGCCTGAAGCAGAATCCAAAATTAAAGCCTTTATGGGTTGTCCTTTGCAGGACGGTCAGGGAGTGCTCTGCCTGGATAGCAAAAAGAGTTATTCATTCAGCGCCAAGGACCAGAAAATTTTACATCAGTTCGTACAACTGGTGCAGTCCCTGCAGGATACAATCTGGGCACAAGGCATCAATCAGCAGGAGCACAATTACTATCTGTGCCTGCAAATGATCAGCAACTTAAGGAACAAACACCCCAAGTGGTCAGCTTTCTTGCAGAAGCTTTTACATAGCCTGGCCGAGTACACCCAGTTTAGTCATTGTTTCCTGGCAGCCCGGGACGACCGTGGTCAAAATTTTTTTCTGGAAGGCTGGAATAGCCCGATTTTCAACAGCAATGAAGAGCATCAGCAAAAATTCAGTACCAGTGAAGGCCTGATTGGTTGGGTCTTTAGAAATCATTCCTTTATCAGCACCTCAGACCAAGACAGAAAAATCACTCGCACCCCTCTTTTTGAAAAAGAAAGCAAATCCAGGATATTTTCCAGCATTATCTGTGTACCTCTTGTGGTACATATGCGCACCAGGGGGGTTTTAGTCCTAGCCAGCCAAGAACATAAATATGTTTCCGAAGAATTGAAAAATTTTTTACTTTTAGTCGGTGATTATCTGGCGCTTTTCCTGGAAAACCTGTATCTCAAAAATCGCCTCAGAAAACAACAGAGTCCAACTGAATATAAGCAGGGTTAATATTTTATCAGGAATCAAGACATAAGGCACCAACATGGTATGGAAAAAATTATTCGGATTATTCGGAAAAAATCTGGCTATGGATCTGGGTACGGCCAACACCCTGCTTTACACTCCTAAGGACGGTATTGTCCTGAATGAGCCTTCAGTGGTGGCTTTGGACAGCAGAACCGATAAGATCATTGCTGTTGGTCGTGAGGCCAAAGAGTTTTTGGGCCGCACCCCGGAAAAGATTCGGGCTGTGCGCCCCTTAAAAGACGGAGTCATAGCAGACTTTGAGGTGACCAAGGCCATGATTGCCTTTTTCATCCATAAGGTTATCCGGGGCTTGCAACTTGTAAAACCCAAAATAGTAATCTGTGTACCCACCGGCATAACCCAGGTAGAAAAACGAGCGGTCATTGAATCTGCTCACCAGGCTGGAGCCAGGGAAGTCAGGCTGGTGGAGGAGCCTGTGGCGGCAGCTATCGGCGCTAAGCTGCCGATTGACAAACCTTTGGGCAATATGGTGGTGGATATTGGCGGCGGGACCACTGAAGTAGCAGTGATTTCCCTTTCAGCAGTGGCTTATGCGGAATCCGTTCGGGTAGCTGGAGATGAAATGAACGAGGCCATCCAGCGCTATGTAAAATCAGAATTCAGGATCTTGATAGGCGAGAACGCGGCAGAAAACATCAAGATAGAAATAGGCTCAGCATACAAGCAAGAAGAGAACAGAACAATGCGGGTTTCCGGCAAAAGCATGGTGGATGGCAGACCCATGAGGATTGAACTTAATGCGGATCAGATCAGAGAAAGCATAAAGGATCCTGTATCCGCAATAATTCTGGCTGTCCGTAATGCCCTGGAGAAGACCCCGCCGGAGTTAGTTACGGATGTGGCTGAAAATGGACTGCTTCTGGCAGGTGGTGGGGCCCTGCTTAAAGGCCTGGACACGCTTATCAGCCAGGAAACCGGCATTAGCGTGCACGTGGATGAGGATCCTTTGACCACGGTTCTGCGCGGTACTGGAGAAGCCTTGAGAAATGAAAAGATCTTCAGTGCAGTGTTCATTAATTAAAAAATTCAGCCCCCAATCTTATGAACTTGAGAGTTCAAAGTTCAAGGTTCAACGTTCAAGGTTAAGGCAATAAATTCAAACTGATAAGACAAATACGAACTTAGACAGTTAGAGACTTGAATATAGTCAATAAAAACAGTTTATTACTAAAGAACTTTTGACTGCACAGTTATGAAGAAATCGAGGCAGTATGCAAGAAATTCTACAAAAGGCCCAAAGATGTATAATTCAGTCCGGAAAGATAATCCTGGAACATTGGCAGCACTCTGACCGGATCAGGTATAAAGGCAGAATAGATCTGGTTACTGATACTGACCTGGCAGTGGAGAAGAGTCTGAAACAGGGCCTGGGAAAGATCCTGCCCAATGCAGATTTTCTTGCTGAGGAATCTTCTCCGCAGCAAGAGCCTGGCGCACTTTGTTGGATCATCGACCCCTTGGACGGCACTACAAATTTTGCGCATAGGCTGCCTGCAGTGGCTGTGTCCGTAGCCTTATACCAAGAGGGACAAATCAAAATGGGTTTGGTCTATTTGCCCAAAACCGGGGAGCTGTTTCATGCCTTGCAGGGATCTGGAGCGTTTCTAAACGGGCAAAGCATAGCGGTTTCCAGCCAAAGCAACCTGCAAAAAGCTTTGATAGCCACTGGTTTCCCTTATGACATCCAGGACAGGATCCAGGAAATATTGCCTATACTGGGCCGGGTGCTGGCCCATACCCAAGGTGTACGCAGAATGGGTTCAGCTGCAGTGGATTTGGCCTATACAGCCTGCGGAAGGCTGGACGGATTTTATGAACAAGGGCTGCAGGCCTGGGACACTGCTGCAGGGCAACTGCTTGTCCAGGAAGCTGGAGGCAGGGTCAGCTGCTTTGATCCTGAACTGGAATACGATTTGCGCGCACCAAACATCCTGGCCAGCAACAGGCTCATTCATCAGGAATTGAGCGCTTTGCTTGCCTAGCCAGGGCTGGAGATCTAGGCATCTGGAAAAAGTAGTCCCAGTCTCCAGAAATGAAGCAAGGCCGGAGTCAAAAGCTGAGCAAAGGAATCGATTAGACAGGCCAGCTCGTTTCTTTGCACAAAAAGGCTGTTTTGTATTTCTGTAGGGTTGGGGCTCGGCTTTTGGGCGCAGCGCCCTGCAGAATAGAGGTACACAAATTCATAACCCGTATCTTCACTGGCTGGCAGCTGGCATATCAGATGCAAACGCCTGATATACACCCCAAGTTCTTCCTCCAGTTCCCTTTGGGCAGCTTCCTGGGTGGATTCTCCCAATTGAACATGCCCTGTTGCGGAAAGATCCCAATATCCAGGGTAGGAAAACAGTTTTCTGCTGCGTTGTTGAATATAGAGCTCTTTATTGGTATTATAAAGTAAAACAAGCACGCTTCTGTGCAAGAGATTCAGCCTGTGTACATCGTTTCTGGAAAAAGCTCCCAGGGGCCTGTTGTTTCTGTCCATAACCTCCAGGATCTCTTTTTTATCAGGTTTTCTCTTCTTGCTTTTGGTTTTAGACATACGCGCCATGGATATTTGTAACTAATTCAAGTTTTGGCCAACCGTGTTCTAAGATTCAGTTTAACAAAATCCCTGGTGCAAGCCAAATGACAATCCTTGTCGTGTCAAGATTTAGGCTATAGGAGGAAAATGTTTATGCGCCACATTCAGGATCTAGCCTTGCAAGGCAAAAAAGTCCTGCTCCGCTTGGATCTCAATGTACCTCTTCAAAAAGGCAGAGTGACAGACGAAAGTAGGATTAGAGCTGCTTTGCCTACTTTGCAGTATATATTGGAACAAAAAGCGCAACCAATTGTTTGTTCCCATCTGGGTAAACCCAAAGGCCGATTTGATCCTCGGCTTTCACTGCAGCCTGTGGCACAAAGTCTGACCAGACTTGCGGGACAGGAAGTGGTCCTGGCTGGGGACTGTGTGGGCCCGGAGGTCAGGGAACAGCTGGCAAAAATCAAGCCCAGTCAGATCTTATTGCTGGAGAACCTTAGATTCCATTCAGGAGAGACTGAAAACGATCCTGAATTTTCCAGGCAACTAGCTGAATTGGCGGACATATATGTTAATGACGCCTTTGGGGTTGTGCACAGGTCACATGCTTCGGTACACGGTGTAGTCCAGCACTTTGATCAGGCCTGTGCAGGTTTTTTACTGCAAAAAGAAGTAGAATACTTGAGTCAGGCCTTACTTGATCCAGAGCATCCATTTGTACTTATTTCCGGGGGGGCCAAGGTCTCCAGTAAGCTCGGGGTGCTGCAGAATCTGATGTCCAAAGTGGACAGAATGATTATCGGCGGGGCCATGGCCAACACCTTTCGCAAGGCTCAAGGCTATCCTGTGGGTAATTCCAAAACTGAGGAGGATTTACTCTCCTCAGCCCGGAAGATCATGGACCAGGCCAAAGAAAACGGGGTCAGTTTCTATCTGCCTGTGGACTACATTATGGCTCAAGACATAAAAAGCGAGAGCCCCAGCGGGCTTTTTCCCTACCAGGATATTTCATTAGAGGACATGATTCTGGATACTGGCCCTGCTACACACGCCTTGTTTTCCGAGGTGCTCAAAGATGCTCGGACTGTGGTCTGGAACGGGCCCATGGGCGCTTTTGAGAATCCTGCTTTTTCCCAGGGCTCGGTGGGCCTGGCCCAGAGCCTGGCAGGGTTGGAAAACACCGTAACAATTGTCGGCGGCGGTGATACAGATGCTTTGATCCATGCCTGCAATCTGGAGGACAAGATAGGCTTTATATCCACAGGCGGTGGTTCCTTTTTGGAATTTATGGAAGGCCGGGACCTACCCGGATTGCAGGTTTTGGGTCTACAATCAGCAAAGGGGTGAACAAATGCAGAATTATATGTGCGCAAACTGGAAAATGTTCAAGACCAGACAGGAAGCAGCTAAAACCGCAGCAGAATTGGTCTCGGCCCTGGATCCCAATGCTCTAGCTGGGATTCAGGTGGTGATTCTGCCTCCTTTTACAGCTCTACAGAGCGTACATCAAGCCTTGGATTCACGCCCGGGGTTTTTCCTGGGAGGACAGAATTTTTACCCTGCTCAGGAAGGAGCCTTTACCGGAGAGATATCCGTGCCTATGCTGTTGGACTTAGGCTGCAGCTACGTCCTGGCAGGTCATTCCGAGCGCAGGCATATTTTGGGCGAGAATAACCAATTTATTGCCCGCAAGGTACATTTTGCATTGCAGCATGAATTAAAGACCATTCTTTGCATCGGGGAAACCCAGGAGGAAAGAAGGCAAAGTCGGCTAGAGCAAGTACTTTCAACCCAATTGCAGAGTGTACTGCAGGGCTTACAAGCAGACCAGGCCCAGGGCATGCTGTTCATTGCCTATGAACCGGTCTGGGCCATAGGTACCGGGGAAGTAGCTGAAATACAAGATATCAGCCAGGCCCACAAGCTGATCCGGGATATACTGGATACATGGCTAGGCTCCCTGGCCAGGGAGGTGCCCATCCTGTATGGTGGCAGCGTCAAGCCAGAGAACAGCGATCAGATCATGGGCATTGACAATGTGAATGGATTGCTGGTAGGTGGTGCAAGTTTAAACGTAGACACCTTCAGCCGTATTGTGCAAAGCGGCTGCCAGGCATAACCGCCTGGGTCAAAATTATTTATGGAGGTAGTCAAGGATTGAGCACTCTGATAATTACCATACATATTATTGCCTGTATTTCACTGGTACTCCTGGTCTTGATGCAATCAGGATCTCAGGGCATGGGAGTTGTGTTTGGAGGTTCCAGCTCCTCCCTGTTCGGCAGCAGCGGGGCCGGAGGGATATTGTCCAAATTAACCATAATTATGGCCATAATCTTTTTCATCACTTCCCTGTCCTTTGCCTACTTCCAAGGGGACAGACCAGGCAGTGCACCAGCCTCAGTCATGGAGGAACAGGCCCAGCCCGGGGCCCAGCAAGAGGTACCAGCCCAGGAACCAGAGGCTGAGGACAATTCCTGATTAACTTTGGCCAGAGCTCTGGACATTGCATGCTGCCTGGCCTAAAATTGTTTACTCATCAATCAGCCGAGGTGGTGGAATAGGTAGACACGCTATCTTGAGGGGGTAGTGGGCAAGCGCCCGTGGGGGTTCGAATCCCCCCCTCGGCACCATTTTAGTGCCTTATCTGTAACTCTCTGTCCTAAAAAAAAACAGCTCTTAGTTCATCACTCCAGCCATAAATCCACTACTTCAAACCTGTTTACATCCACCAGCCCTTTATCCGTAAGCTTGAGCTCAGGTATGACCGGCAAGGCCAGAAAGGACAGGATCATGAAAGGATTGCTGTGGGTCAGGCCCATGGACCGGCAGGCCTTGTCCAGCTCAGCCATGGACCTGACAACATCCTTCATGGGTTGACAACTCATAAGGCCTGCAATGGGCAAGGCAGCTGCAGCCAGGACTTTACCATACTGAACAGCAATCAGGCCTCCGCCCATGTTCCGCAATTCAATGGCAGCTGTCAGCATATCCTGATCATTTGTGCCGGCTATGATCAGGTTGTGTGAATCATGGGCCACTGTGGATGCCAGTGCCCCCCATTCAAAACCCAAACCCAGCACAAATCCCAGGCCAACATTGCCTGTGGCCTGGTGTCTTTCCAGCACCGCCAGCTTGACCAGGCCGTTTTCCGGGTCAGGCAGAGCCATGCCCTGCTTTATCCGGGGTTTGACTATGGCTGTGCTGGTAACGATCTGGCCCGGGATAATTTCAATAGCCCGGACTTTATTCCCTGCAGCAGGAACAGCAAAGGTATTCTCTGAAAGGTCTTTGATATGCATTGAATTGCCTGGTGGCTGAACTCTGCTTGTAAAGGAATGCTCCTCCAGGGCTTTGCCCTGAAGAAAAACCTGCCTGATCTTAAAGCCGGTCAGGTCTTCCACCAGGACCATATCGGCAAAGTAACCCGGTGCTATTGCTCCGCGGCGTCTCAATCCAAAGTATCTGGCCGGATTGATGCTGACCATCTGCACAGCCCGGATCGGATCAAGGCCAAGCCGAACAGCCCGGCGCAGATTATCATCAAGATGCCCCTGCTGATCCAGGTCCTCAGGGTGTCGATCATCAGAAACCATGGAAAAGCAGGGCCAGTTTTGATCGTTGACCAATGGCAGAAGCTCTTGCAGATTATGCTGGGAAGTGCCCTGCCTGATCATAATGTGCATGCCTTTTTCAAGCTTTTCCCGGGCCTCCTCATACTTGACGCATTCATGCTCGCTTCCTGGTCCGGCCAGGATATAAGCGTTCAGTTCTTTGCCTGAAAGCCCGGGAGCGTGGCCATCTATGATCAGGTTCTTGGCCATATCCAGCTTTTCCAAGACCTCGGAATCGCCATGAATCACCCCAGGAAAATTCATCATTTCTCCAAGGCCTAGAAATCTATCAGGATACCTTGCAAGCAGGTCCTGCATGTCCCTGACCCCGAGCTTTGCTCCGGCATTTTCCAGATGGGTTGCAGGCACGCATGAGGGCAGCATGAAGTATATGGCTACCGGCAAGTCCTTGCTGGCTTGCACAAAATATTCAATCCCCTTGGCTCCCAGGACATTGGTTATTTCATGAGGATCGCAGACCACCGCGGCTGTCCCCTTGGAGGCCACTGCAGCAGCAAATACACGGGGGGCAAGAAGAGATGATTCAATATGGATATGGGCCTCAATAAAACCCGGACAGAGATAAGAGTCGCTGCCGTCAATCACTTTTGCGGCCCTGTATTCTCCAAAGCCCAGCACGATCCCGTTGCGTACAGCAACGCTTGCAGGATGGATTGCTCCGGAAAGTGTATTGACCAGGTTGACATTGCTAATCAATAGGTCTGCTTCAATTTCTGCTCTGGCCGCTCTAATCATTTCCAACTGATTACATGTTGACAAGTCAGATCTCCCTTGATGAATTTTAAGGCTTACTTTAGGGGCCAGCCTCCTGATACATGATGCGCTGCAAAATGGCCAGGCTTGAGGCGGTAGCTGCTTCCAGGCTGTTCAGCCCCAGTCTGGAGCTGATCAGGCCACAGGCCTGATATTGCAAGGCATATCTGGGATATAGTCCAGGCACAGGCCTTTATAAAATGCTTAAGCAATCAAAAACACTACACTTTCTTGACTGCTCTTTAGCAATATTTATTTTGTTTAAATTAAGATGATAAACAAAAACAAGGGAGATATTTTTATT
>CAZLUR010000053.1:0-16377 GCA_964562725.1 uncultured Desulfohalobiaceae bacterium
GTGCCCTGTGTTAGACACCGAAGGTTGGGGTAATGGAATGTATTAATGAAATTTGCTATGATTACAAAATTCAGTTGGATTAAGCTGCTTGAGCAAATCTTTTCTTCAAGGATTCTGTAACCTGGTCAGGCAGATTTTGATGTTTTATGATTGACCTGAATCCTGGAAGGATACGTTGACTATCGTTTATGGAGTTATCGTGTGCAATTTTTTTCTGCTTTGCTAAGTCGGCAAAGAGCTCTTCAAGATTGAATTTTCCATTGAGTAGAACCTCCATGTATGCTGTGTTGTCAAGATTTTTCACCAAGGGAGTATTGGCAATCATTGCCTGAAGTTTGCGGCGTATTGAGTTGTAGCCGGTTTTCTTTCGATGAGCCCTGCGCAAATCACGGAAAAACTGCTCAATAATGTTATTGGTGCGTTGGGGATAAATCGTAACCTTTCCGTTAGGAGTACTTACTATTATGGGATCAGCAAAAAGTTTTTCTTTATATTTGTCAATCTGTTGTATCACCTTATGACATAAATGGTCATCGGCTAGTTCAGGATCTTTTTTAATGTAGAGCTTAAAGCTCTCAACGCTCTGGCGGATAGTATGCATTGCTTCAGGCGATCCTTCGTCATTCAGTCCGTATTTGCCGTTAGGCAGGGCTATGCGCATTGCGCTGCGAAGGTCATCAAAAACCTGGGTGCGCCAGCGAAGCTCTTCTACAGCCAAGTTAATTTCGGGATCCTTTGCTATTTGCGAGATTTTTTCAGACAGCTTGACGAATGCTTTGCGGTCTTTGCCTTTAAGGCTAGAAGTGATTTCTAAAAGATTAGGCAAAGCCTGGTTCAGCTGTAATAGTCTTTCAGCAAACTGTAGTAAAGGTCGGTCAAAGGGAAAGCCGTAGCCATTGCCGCTGTTTTTGCCATGCAACGCCCATAGGGCCAGAGAATAGACTGAAGCCAGAGGCAAACTTTCTGTACATTTTGGCAGTTCCAAATTTTTAATAGCCTTGACCAATGACGATATTTCTGTGCTCTGTTTACGTAAACGCTGCCGCATATCTCTGACCATTGCCCGTAATTCATTAGTTGCGGCATGCTTTCGCAATTGTCCTCTGAGTATGGCATATGCAGGTTCAAGAAAATCTTTGCCAACATCGCGCAAAAAATGGAAGTGACAGATAAAATCAGGCACGCTGGGCAATGTTTCATTTACTGCTTTGCATATGCCTGTGCCCATATCATGGACGCAGGCAAGAGGCGTACCATAAGTGCTCTTAATTTCCTGTAGAAAGGGACTTATGTATTCAGCTTTTTCTCCGGAGATTTTTACATTAGCAAGTACAAACTGGCTCAGGCTATCAATGCTGCTCATAAGTGTCGGGGCATCCCCTTCATGGGTGGCATCAAGATGCAGCACATATCCACCGTTCATTTGCATTTTCATGCGAATTCCCGGGGTTGCTTGAGCATGCCCCATAGCCAGATAAAAGATAAATTTACGCCCCAAATAATCGATTTCAGATAAGCTCAGTCGTACATTTTTAAACAGTAGTTCTGTCTGGACTTTTTCAAGGCTCAGGTGACGTTGATACAAAGCTCGACCAACAAATACGAGTACGTCAAAGGTAATATTGCTATGACTTTTAACCAGGCTAAGCAAGGATTCGGATATAAAAATTTGTAAACATTGCGGGCATTTAAGTACGGTCTCATGAGCAATAAAAGGTCCGACCATGCTCAGCACTTTCTTGCGCCTTGTTTTTTTGACCTTCAGGGTATGGCCGCATGAGCATTTTTGGCAGTCAGGCCGGAAATACACAATAGGTGGTTTTGGAAACAAGACGGCCGGCGATACTTCCTGAAACAAAAGCTTGTAATTGTGCTTTAAGGCCTTTAATGCCTCTGCGGCGCAGTTTGCAGAGTTTTTTTTAGATCGTGGTGCTCGAAGAGCCTTTCTATTTGTGTAGATTCGATGTTTATGCCAGCTGTCTTGTGTAAAGCATCGGCTAACTGCTGAAAAGTTGATTGTGGCTTTCGTATAAACTCCGCTAGGACCAATACGGCTATCTCGGCTGGAAGCATGGCCGGAGGACACCTTAAGCTGGACAAAGCCTGACGTTGATTGGCTGCTATTCTTGGATCCTGGGCAAAGTAGACGAAAAAGCGTCCAACTTTTTCCCGTTGAATTTGCCCTCGTCGGCATAACTGCACCAGAACAGTATGGAGGCGGCAACGAAGTTTTTTTCCCAAGTCTTCTGAGGTCATTCCAGCAGGGCTCTTGGTGATCAACCTTATCAAGGTCTTGTTCAGATTGCCGTCTCTGGAAAAGCCAATATTGTTCAAGAACCACAGCCCCACTGAATCGAATTTGGGTATTCCTTTGAGGGTGTACCATTTGCCGTTGTGGGTAAAGCTTCTGTGATATCCAACTGTGCTCAAGTAACGCTGGATTGATCTGGCCGAACAGCTGAATTTTTTTGCTAGTGCTTCTAACTGCCAACATTGCTGTTCTGAAAACAGCGAAGAAAGTTTTTGAATTGTCATGTTTTGAGCAGGCATAACGGCCTCCTGTCGTAGTATAGCATATGATTAAATAATTACGATCTACATGCAATACTATGACAGGATTCAAGTCAAATATCAAGACCATGTTTTGTCTGCTTTAAAGCGAATTTTAAAATACTTATTCATATATTTTAACTGATTATATATGCTATACACAAAAATTAATGTTATTATGCCTCTATAGGGCAAGACGAAAAATGTCAGAGTATAGCATTGTTTAACTTTGTAACATGTTGAAATTTATGGATCCAACTGAATTTTGCAACCATAGTTAAATTTTTATAAATATTTAATAAGAGTAAACAAAAAACAAGTTATGGTGATTAGGCTGTCCTTATTTTTCTCCTTTATAAGCTCTGATGTTCGGTGTCCAGATCTGTCTGCCTTGCTTTTGTGTTGAAGGCTGGCCTGAAGAGCATCTTTCTGATCAGTTTGATTGGGATTGCGGGTACGGGCATCGCCCGCATTAGTATGAGTCAGGCAGCAGCCGGTTTAATTTATCTTCCAGGGCCAGTGTTTCCTGTTTGATAATTTTGCTATTCAGCTTGGGGTGCCCTATCTTGTAAGGCTGGCCATAATAAATCGTGGAGCTGGAGCCAGGCAGGGGCAGTTGAAATTTATCCCAGGCTTTGTAAAAAATTTTTTTCCGGGTATTGTATACCCTGACCGGAACCAAGTGCAGATTCGCCTTATGCGCTAAATAAATCGCTCCCTCCTTGGCCTGATGCCGGGGTCCTCTGGGCCCATCCACTGTAAAAACCACATCCTGATGCAGGGTGTGGATTTTATGCAAGGCCTCACGCAGGGCCTGCAAACCTTGCCTGGAACTGGAACCTCGAGCCAGGTTATAGCCCAGCCTAAGCATAAGCTGGGCCAGGTGCTCCCCGTCTCTGCTAGGGCTGACTAGGGCAATGATCCCTTCTTTGCGGTGTACATAACACGGCGTAAACAGCTCATCGTGCCATAGGGCAAAGACCACAGGTTCCCTGCTTCTCAAAGTCTGGACCTGCTCAAGTCCTTCATATCGAACATGCAGAGTTCCAGCCCAAAGATGCAGCACAGGGCTGACCAGGCTAGCGCACCTATCTGGAGAAAAAAACCTGGAATAAAATGACATAAAATATGTTTCAGTCTTTCTTTTTAGATTTCAGGTAGTTATGTTTAATCCAAGCCCAGTTTAAAATTATATGCAGCAAAATAGCCAAGCCCAGAATATAGCCATTTTTCCTGTGCAGGCCAAAGAGCTGAAAATAATTCTGCATCAAGACTCCGCTGCCGACTTGAAATACAGCCAATAGAAACAGAATAGGGTTCAAAAATCTGAGTAGTGCAGGTTTAAAAGCCAATTTTTACTCCTTGTTCTGCAGTTTTTTTGAACACGCTGCCTTTATACAATATCTGATCTGGACCAGAACCGTTGTGGATAAAAAAGACATTGCAGCTATTGACAAAATAAGGACCTGGCAGTTAAGCTTTAAGAAAATTTATATTAAAATTATAGTTTATTAAAATCCTACCTCTTGGTTATCTCAATTCTTGGAAAAAAGATATAGCAACCTATTGACAAGACAAAGTGCAAGCCATTAATGTTAATCTGAAATCATGTTAAAGTGATAGACATTAATTCCATAACCTGCAAACAAATAGAAAACTTGAGCCCCAAAGGCAAGCAAGGCTTGCGCAGCCAAGACATTTTGGCCAATAGTATTTAATTGTTAGCACCAACCCTGAATCCATAGTAAACACAAGAGACACAAAGGACAATTTTGAGCTGTACTGAAATAGTAAAAGAGCTGCTTGGAATTTTTTCATATAATATTCCAGGAATGCCTTGTCCAACGAATGCGAGCACGCAAATGAGCTGCAGGGCAAAAGTAAGCATTTATTTGCTTATGTAGACCCTGATAGCCCTCACAAGACAGCGCTGACAGGTTTAAGGTATTTTTGGAATTCATATACATGTCATTGGCAGTCAAGAGTTTCAGTGAAAACTTAACAAAAATTATTACAGGGGGTGTTTCATGAAGTCAAAGATTGCAATTTTTCTAGTTGTGCTATGTTTTGTGCTCGTTCCTTCCACTTTGATAGCCAAGGACAAGGTCTACCACATGTCCTTTGCCACATTTTGGCCAGCAAGCGACTTTCAGGTAGCTGATGGTCACATGAAGTGGATCGAAGAGGTGGAAGAACGCACCAACGGCCGAATTAAAATCAATATGCATGCTGGAGAAGCCTTGTTGGGGGCCAGAGAGATTTACCAGGGAGTTGCGGACGGAGTGGCTGACATTGGTTCCACCTGCCCTGCCTATACTCCAGGCATGTTTCCCATCAGCGAGGCCTTTGAGTTGCCGGGTTATGAAAATGTCAGCGCTACAGCTGCTTCCATGACCTTTCATGAAGGGTATAAACTAATCAAGCAGGAGCTGGGCATTGACATGTTTGATGAGGTCAAAGTGCTTACTTTATGGGCCACTGGCCCGGGACGTATTATGAGCCAGAGTCCGGTGCATAACCTGGATGACCTGCAAGGCTTGGAACTCAGAGCTGTAGGCGGAACTGCACCTCCTCTGGAAAGATTGGGAGCGGTGACCCATGGCATGCCCATGTCTGAGTCCTATTTGGCCCTGGACCAAGGCATTGTACAGGGTATATTGGCTCCAACAGATGTGCTCAAGGGTTTTAGGCTGGCCGAGGTTGTGGATTATGCAACCAACACGCCTTTCCTGTACAACATTGCATTTATGCAGGTCATGAACAAAGACACCTGGGATGCGTTGCCAGCAGATCTGCAAGAAATTCTGGAAGAAGTAAGCGATGAGTTTGCCCTGAAATACGGCAAACTAAGGACTGAACATACATTGGCAGGATTGGAATTCGGCGTAAAAGAACACGGGGTTGAGCCTATAGAACTAGACCCTCAAGAAGCAGCAAAATGGAGGGAAAAAGTTCAGCCTGTGGTGGAGAAATGGATTGAAGACAAAGAAAAAAAGGGCCTGCCAGCTCAAGAAGCAATAGAAATTGTCAAGGAATTGGATGCAAAATTTTCTGCAAAGTATCCAGTAGAATAAGACAATAAGTAATAGTAAGCTATCCAAATTGAGCTAAGCGATAAGAGTTTAATTTGGATAGCTTTTTTTAGTTTGTCTGGCTTGAGAGTTCAAGATTAAAACAATTAAACCTAAATATTCTGGAGCATTTCAGTGCAGACACTAGAGAGAATCATCGCTCAAATTACCCTGCGTTTGTCTCAGGTGGCCCAAGCCGCCCTGGTGCTGGTAATGCTGATCATAGTAGCCAACATCTTGATGCGGACCCTTTGGAAGCCTCTGCCAGGAAGCTATGAATTGGTCCAAATGCTGGGCGCAGTTTTGCTTTCCCTGGGAATAGCCTATTGTGCTGTGCACAGAGGACATGTAGCTGTGAGTTTTCTAGTGGACAAAATGCCCCTTAGAGTAAGGGCACTTGTAGACCTTTTGACCAATGCCCTCTTCCTAGCAGTCATTTCTTATGTCTCCTGGGGCATGATCATTTATGCCGGCAGAATGTACGGTAGGGGCCTGGCCACCCAGACTTTGTATATCCCGCTCTATCCAATCTATTACCTGGTAGGGTTCGGATTGATCACCCTGGCTATAGTCAGCTTGTTGCAACTGGCCAATTCCGCCTTAATAGTAATCAGAGGAGGTAAAGATAAATGAGCCCGGTGGAGATAGGCCTTCTTGGCATCGTTCTGGTTTTTGTGTTGCTCAGCTTGCGTATGCCAGTGGCTTATGTGATGCTAGTAGTAGGATTTGCCGGCAATTTATACCTGACCTCCACTAGAGCGGCCTTGTCTGGTTCAGCCAGCACCATCTACGGCACCTTTGCCTCGTACTCCTTAATAGTAGTGCCGCTTTTTGTCTGGATGGGCTATATTGCCTTTCATGCCGGAATCAGCAGCCGCATCTATGATGCTGTATACAAGGTGATGGGCAGTTTGCCTGCTGGTTTGGCTATGGCTACTATCGGGGCCAGCACCGCTTTCGGGGCTATATGTGGATCCACCACAGCCACGGCAGCCACCATGAGCGCTATAGCAGTGCCTGAAATGAAAAAATATCACTATTACCCCTCCCTGGCCACTGCAGTGGTGGCTGCCTCTGCTATCCTGGGCATAATGATCCCTCCCAGTGTAATCTTTATCCTATACGGGATTGCTACAGGAGAATCCATATCCAAACTTTTTCTGGCTGGAATAATTCCAGGTATTTTATTGATGCTTCTTTTTATGTTGGTCACCTATCTTTGGGCCAGAAGCAATCCTAAGCTGGCTCCAGCCGGCCCCAAAGTTGAGTTTAAAGAAAAAGTGCGGGCAGTATTTAAAGGCGGGGTGGAAGTGGTTGTTATTTTTCTGGCTGTGATGGGTGGATTGTTTGCAGGTTTTTTCACCCCTACCGAGGCCGGGGCTGTGGGTGCAGCTGCCACCTTATTGGTTGCTATAATCCGACGTCAAATGAGCTGGCAAGGCTTTTTACATTCCCTGCGCGATGCCATCCGGGTTTCAGCTATGATCATGTTTCTTGTGGCTGCTGCCTCGGTTTTTGGCAGGTTCTTGGCCATCACTAATTTACCATCCATGATGGCTGTCTGGGCTGCAGACCTGCCTATACCACCTGTAGCAGTACTGGCGGTGATACTTTTTATTTACCTCCTGCTGGGACTTTTTATAGACGCCCTGGCCTTGATCTTATTGACCATCCCTATTTTTTATCCGGTTGTGATGCAGTTAGGCTATGATCCTATTTGGTTTGGAGTAATCATTGTCCTGGTGGTGGGCATGGGGGTAATTACCCCGCCTGTGGGGGCTACCATTTATGTGGTGGCGGGCACTGTCCCGGATATTGCTGTGACTACTATTTTTCGGGGCGTATGGCCTTATCTGATCGCTGTTATCCTGTGCATTGCAATTTTGACTGTTTTTCCCCAGCTGGCTCTATTTTTGCCCAACCTTACCTGAAGTTTTTGTTGCATAAGCTGTTTAGGCAGTGTTTTCTGCCAGCATGCGTTGAACATTATAACTGCATAGATTTTGAATGGTATCCTGATCAAGGTCTAAATATTGGATCTTTTGCAGTTCTCGCACTGGATGGCCAAAAGGAAAATCAGAACCAAAAAAAATACGCTGAAAGCCGTAATTTTCTATATAGGTCATTATCTCCCCTGTGCCAGCCAGGCTGGTGTCTGTGAAGACCCGCTGCAGATCCCAGATGCCATGTCTGGCCAGACTATGGAATCCACCGTTAAGAGCGCCCAAATGAGGGATGATTACCCTGATCTCGGGGGCCAACTCCTGGATAAAATAAAGGGTATTCTCCAGTTCTTCTTCCAGAATTACTGGCAGATCCCTGTTTTTAATTTCATTTAAAAAGTCCAGGCAGGCTGGTTCATGATAATTGTAAACAGGTTCTTCACTGTGCCTATGCCATTTAATGCCCTTGAACTCAGGAGATAGCTGCGCTAGGTCAAAATCATTCCAGACAAAGAAAAAAGGGATGACTTGCAAGTTGGGCTGCCCCAGGCTCAGAATATATTGGTTGGCCTGTTCTCGCCTGAGACGCCACTGCTTGCTATCCTGAAAACCAGGATCAAAGCGGTCATAGATCTCTTGTACCGGCGCAAACATGATCACTTTTGCAATGGGGCTGTTCTGGATTAGGGCCAGGTAATCCTTAAAATCCTGGGCAGCAGTCCTGTCTTGGCTGCCGCAATGCGCATGGGCATCAATCACCTGCTCTTGCATAATCCCCCCTGCCCTGCTTTGGCCTTACAGGAGACTAAAGACTTGAATTATCAGATATTAGCCTGTACAACCATTACAGAGATCTTGGTTTCAGTCAATACTTTGCTTTATATGGTGCACTAATGCAGCAAAAAGAATTGTTGGATTTTTTCCTGCATCCAGGCAGCTATGGCCATCAGCCAGGTCATGTGGATTTGATCGAGACCCATGCTTCTTGGGTTTTTTTGGCAGGGCAGTTTGTGTATAAAGTAAAAAAGCCAGTAGACTTTGGTTTTTTGGATTTTTCCAGCCTGAAAAAAAGAAGATTTTATTGCGCTGAAGAAATAAGGCTCAACAGGCGGCTGGCCCCTGATGTCTACCTGGATTTAGTGGCTGTGTTACGTGACAGCAAAGGCCGGCTGCGCCTGGGCGGATTAGAGCATGCAAATGCAATTGAGTATGCAGTTTTGATGCGCAGGTTGGATGCTCAATGCATGCTGGACAAACTCTTGCAGCTGGGGGAGGTAGAGCAAGACACCATGTGCAGCGTGGCCAATAAACTGGTCCAATTCCACGCCTTAGCAGAGACCGGAGGAGAAATAGATCAGCTGGGCAGCCCGGCAGTAATCCGCAGCAACCATACAGAGAATTTTGAACAAACCAGGCCTTTTTTGGGCCAGACCATCTCCCAGACCAGGTTCAGGTTCATCAAGTGCTACAGTTACAACTTTATAAAAAAGAACAGAGAGTTATTATTATCCAGGCTGGCCCAGGGCAGGATCAGGGAAGGGCATGGGGATTTGCGTTGTGAACACGTCTGTGTTGAATCCGGAAACCGGGTTTTGATCTTTGACTGCATCGAGTTTAATGCCAGATTCAGATATATAGATGTTGCTGCTGAAGTAGCCTTTTTGGCCATGGATCTGGAGATTATGGGCCATATGCTACTGGCTGCAGGGTTTGTGCACTCTTACGTTCAACAGGCTGCAGACCCTGATCTGCAGGCCCTGCTCAATTTTTATAAATGCTACTATGCCTTTGCCCGGGGCAAAGTATACAGCTTCAAGCTTCAGGATGCAAGGCCTGGTTCAAAGATATACGAACAAAGCCTGCAAAGCGCCAAACTTTGCTTTGCGCAGTCTTTTGCATATGCCTGCAGGCTGGAAGAAAAGGCTTTGATACTGCTTTGCGGACTGAGCGGCAGCGGCAAGAGTTATCTTGCAGAGCAGATAGCACCATTGTTGGGCCTGGAAACCATTAGCAGCGATGTCCTGCGCAAGAAGCTGCACGGACTGCAGGTAGATAGGCCCAGGCCTGCAGGTTATGCAAAGGATATCTACAATGCGCAGAGTACAGCACAGGTCTACGCTAAGATGCTGGAGCAGGCAGAGCATCTATTGCAGGGCGGCCAGGCAGTGCTTTTGGATGCAACCTTTCTAAAAAGAAAGTATAGGATGGATGCCCGGGATCTGGCCCTGAGCCAGGGGTGTGATTTTTTTGTCCTGCATTGCAGTTGCCCTGAGCAGGAAGTGCGCAACAGGCTGCAAACCAGAGAACAAAGTACGCAAAGGATCTCAAACGGAAACTGGGAGGTTTATCTCAGGCAGAAGCAGGAATTTGAACCTATTTCAGAACTGGAGGCAAACCAGTTTATTGTTCTGGATACCTCCCGGCCCCAGGAGGAAAACCTGTTTCAGGTCTTGTACAAGATAAAACTTAAAGCAGATCTTTGCCTGCAAACAGACCTTTAATCCAACCTGATCCAAGGAGATATTGCCCCTAGACTTTTAAGGTTTGCGTCCTGCTCAAACCATCAAGGCCCGCATGATGCGGGCCTTGAATGACAAAAAGTATTAATCTGAAAAATTCTAGAACAGGCCGCTGACCTTGCCTGTTTCCGGATCTACGTCAACTTTGGTGTAGGCTGGGTTGGAGCTGGTACCTGGCATGAGTGGGATAGTGCCGGCCATGGGGCAGAGAAACTTGGCTCCCGAATAGATGAGCACGTCACGCACAGGCAGTCTCCAGCCCTTGGGCACACCTTTCCAGGTAGGCTCATGGGACAGGCTGAGATGGGTCTTGACCATCATTGTGGCATAGTCCTTGTACTGAGAATCTGATTCCAGCATCTTGGCTTTCTTTTCTGCTTCCGGAGACCAGTCCACGCCATCTCCGCCATAGACCTCCCTGGTGATTATATCTACCCTTTCTCTGAGTGGGGTATCCAGGGAGTACAGGAATTCGAATTTTGATTCTTCCTCACAAGCGTCCATGACTGCATCTGCCAGTTCCAAAGCGCCGTCTCCGCCATCCATGAAATGGGTGGAGGCCGCACAGCGGGCCCCTGCTTCTTCGGCGCGTTTCTTGACCAGCTCGATTTCTTCCTTGGTGTCCGTGGGGAAGACATTCACGCAGACCACCGGGTTCATGCCTGATTTGCGGATGACATTGATTAAATGCACCATGTTGCCCATGCCTTTGTCCAGGAGCTCCAGGTCCTGCTTGGTGTATTCTTCAGGCAAGGCCAGGCCCGGAGTGACCTTGGGACCACCGCCGTGCATCTTCAGGGCCCTGATTGTGGCTGTAAGTACCGAGACATGGGGCTTTAGGCCGCTGTTCCTGCATTTGACGTTCCAGAATTTTTCAAACCCGATGTCAGCTGCAAAGCCGCTTTCTGTAACATGATAGTCAAACATCTTCAAACCAATGCGGTCTGCAATGATTGAGGACTGGCCCACTGCGATGTTGGCAAAGGGTCCAGCGTGCACCATGCAAGGCTGATATTCAGCAGTGCACATCAAGGTGGGATTTATGGTCTGACGCATCCAGGCGGTCATGGCTCCGCCCACTTTCAAGTCCCCTGTGGTCACTGGTTTGCCATCCCGGTCAAAGGCCACGGTGATTTCGTTCAGTCGCTGGCGCAAATCAGCCAGGTTCTTGGCTATGGACAAAATAGCCATGCATTCAGAGCTGACTGCAATATTAAATCCAGACTCCATGGTATAACCATTCATGCGCCCGCCCAAGCCAATAACTATATCGCGCAGGGACTGGGCGCAAAAATCCATGATCCATCTCATTTCTACCCGATTGGGATCAATGTTCAGGGCTGGGATCCCGGAGAGCTTCTCAATTTTTTCTGGGCTGTAATTACGCTCGTGCTGCATGCGGGAGGTCAGGGCCACCATGGCCACGTTGTGGGCATTCATGATATCGTTGATATCTCCAGTCAAACCCAGGGAAAACTCAGTCATGGGAATCAGTATGGCGTTTCCGCCTCCAGCGGCTGTGCCTTTGATATTCATGGTGGGTCCGCCTGAAGGCTGACGCAAGGCCCCGCCCACATTCTTGCCTCTTTTGCCTAGACCCTCCATGAGGCCCACCGAAGTCGTGCTTTTGCCTTCACCCAGAGGGGTGGGAGTAATTGCGGTGACTTCTATGTATTTTCCGTCCGGCCTGTCTTGCATCCTGTTCATGATGTTCAGGAAATCGAGCTTGGACAAACGGCCCATGATCTGCATTTCTTCCTTGTCCAGGGCAAGCTTGTCCCGCCATTCTTCAGGGCTGGGCATGTTTTCTTCCGCAGCCTCTGAGATCTGCCAATCTTTCATTTTGGACACATCGTAAGCCATTTGCAAATTCTCCTTTTTTTGTGGTTGAACCCGGCAAGGGTCTGATCTCCCTGCGGCCGTCAATATGGTCTGCATGTATACCAAGCTTAACTAGAGCTTTTGTCCATGTTTATAAGGCATAAACAAGAGATATGTCAAAGCATAATTGCAAGGATTTTGCAGTAATTTGAACATTGCAGGCCCTGAAAGATAAAAATCTAAATAAAACCTATTCCTATCTTGCCTTTTAAGGATATATTCTGAAAAAAAAATATTTTTATATTCCAGGACCAGACAACGAGCATTGCCCATAGAGCCAGCATCTTGTTCTGATCCAGACAATGAATTAGGAATATAAAGCAATTTGATGAAATTTTAATTTCATAATGTGGAAAACTTTATCCACACATAGAGCTAAACAAGTTTATAAACAAAATTTGCTCGCTTGTAAGGGAACTTATTCATTTCACAATCAATGAGCCAACTATCTAAGTTTTTTAAATTATACTTTAAAATCAATATATTATATATTAGAGACTACAAAACCTCAGAATGTAATTTTTCAGTAAAAATCTTTGTTGATAAAATACCCGGATCTAATTAGCCTGCACATCTATGGAACAAGTATGGGAGAAAATCCAGCATAATCTAAAGAAATCGCTAAAATCTGGGATTTTTCAAGTCTGGATCAAGCCCTTGCAGGGCAGTGTGCAGGATAATACCCTGTTCATTTCCGCCCCCAACGAGTTTGTAGCCTCTTGGATCAGGGATAGGCTGCAGCACAAGATATTGCAAACAGCAACCGAGGCCTTGGGCTATGAACCTGATTTGCGCATACAAGCTACGAATCAAAAAATAAATTTTCAGCCGCTCCTGGCTAACAATGATCAGCACAGGATGCATTTGCCTATCCACTACGACCAAGCCTGCGGCCCTGCAAAATCTTGGAGATTTTGCTTTGAAGATTTTATGGTTGGGGATTGCAACCAGTTGGCATACGCCGCATGCACCAGTCTTTGTAATACAGAATTTCCAGCCGGTAGTATCTTCCTCTGTTCTGGCCCCGGTTTGGGCAAGACCCATTTGCTTCAGGCCATCGGCAACCATATCTGCCAAAACAAGCAGCAGAATTGCATAAACGTGGTCTATGTTTCTTCTGAACAATTCGCAAACCAGATGGTCCAGGCTTTGAAAAGCAAGGAAATTGACAAATTCAAGAGTATGTACCGGGATAATGTGGACTTGCTGCTCTTGGAGGACATCCATTTTTTTCAGGGCAAGGCCAAGATGCAGGAAGAGCTCTTGTCTTTGATCAAAACATTGGAGGCCCAAGGCAATAAAGTGGTTTTTAGCAGCTCGTTTTTGCCCAAGGAACTGGACAAGGTGGACAGTCAATTGACATCATATTTCTGTTCAGGGTTTTTAGCACCGATCAACAAGCCTGATTTTGACCTGCGATTGCGCTTGATCAAAAAAAAATCAAAACATTTTCAAATTCATATTCCGGACGATATCTGTAATGAGGTGGCCGATAAGATAACCTCTGATATTCGTCAATTAGAGAGTTGCATTCAGAATATGGCCCTAAAAGCCAGGCTGCTCAAGCAAAACATAACTTCGGCCCTGGCCAGGGATGTGCTGCAAAACTATAGTCAGGAAAACCAGTCGCCGAACTTGGAAAGTATAACCAAGTTCGTCTGTAGCACTTTTGAGTTGGTCCTGGACAAACCGGAAGCAACAGGTTGTTTTGGCCAGGAATACCGCCTTTTATCTGGCCAGGAAACATACTAATCTTTCACTGAAAGATATTGGCGAGCATTTCAATCGTCGCCATTCCACTGTACTTAAAGGGATTACCAATCTAGAAAGAGAAATAAGCAGGGATTCCAGCCTAGGCAGACAATTGGCGCACATAGAGGACAAGATGGGCGGGAGCTAGCCTCAAAGGATCCCACCCTAACCTGCCTTGCTTAGCAGGTATTATCTATTTTTTACAGCCAACGCAGCTGAAAACCGCTAAATTTTGAAGTACTATTCATAGCCGCAATTCAAATTTGTCAAAGTGTTTATCATAATCCATCCAGTTGCTCTCTATCTTTTCAACATTGCTGAAAGTAGGACCTTGGGCCAAACGACCTTTGAATTCAAAAAGGGCCTGTTCATCTCCTTGGGCCAGCACTTCCACCCTACCGTCCTCCAAATTTCTGACCCAGCCCTTGAGGCCTAAGCTATCTGCCTGGCTTTTAGTCCAAGATCTGAAATTAACTCCTTGCACTTTTCCCGCAATCAGGCAATGCAGGCTCTTAGTCATACAAAACCTCCTTTAAAATGAACTTATCCTAGTCACAGATTATTCCAAAACATGCACATCTTGAGCATATGCAACAAGCCTCTTTCTTGCAAGAAACTTATATCAGGCTTTTGGCCGGGATAAGTCCTGTGGCTGCTGCAGAAACAATATTGCCTGCTACTCCTGCCCCATCACCTGCCACATACAGGCCTTTGATTCTGGTTTGCAATCTCTGGTCAGTCATGATTTGCGTGGCAAAAAACTTAATTTCCGGGGCATAAAGCAAGGTCTCGTCATTGGCTACTCCAGGTATTACCCTATTCAATTTTTCCAAGCCTTGAACTAGATTGGTTAAAATCCTTTCGGGCAAAGCCATAGCAATATCCCCACAAATTACATTGTTTAGCGTAGGCTCCAGATAACCTTTGCCCACCCTGGACCAAGTGCTTCTTCTGCCCCTTTTCAAGTCTCCAAAGCGTTGTAAAATCGGCTTGCCTCCTCCGATCAGGGAAGCCAGGCTGCCTATGGATTCTCCATAGGCCTGATTATCAGTCACCGGCTCGGTGAGAATCACTTTGGACAGAAATGCAAAATTGGTGTTTTCAGATTTTTGATCCCGGTAAGCATGGCCATTAACGCAAACAAAGTTCTGGTAATTTTCCTGGGTCACGTACCCTCCCCAATTAGTGCAGAAAGTGCGGGTCTGGTCATCATACTTTGCAGTCTGCACAAAAAAAGTAGGATCATAGATTATTCTGGTCAGATCCTCCATGATATCATTATGCACTTCTACCCTGACCCCGACCTCTATCCCTCTTTGTTTTTTCTGCAGGTTGTAGCGCCGAGCCAAGTTTCCCATCCACTCCGCGCCTACTCTTCCCGGGGCAAGAATTACTGCCGGGGCAAAAAATTGTCCTTGATTCGTTTGTACTCCGTTAACCCTGTCTGATTGGATTAATACATCCTGGACCTCTGTCTGGGACAAAATGTGTACCCCTTTTGCCTGGATGAATTGAACCAATTGTGCAATATGTTCAGGAAGACAGTCACTGCCCAAATGCTTTTGCCTGATTAACAAAAGCTCAATACCTTCCTTGCGTGCCTCGGTACGCAAGGTTTTGGCTACTGTCATGTCAGTGGGGAATACCTCGGAGTCCATTCCAAAATAATTAAAAATTGTTTCGGTTTCCTGAATAAGATCTCTGGCCTGGGATAAAGACGTGAACTGAGTCAGGTCCGTCTTGCCCAGTTTATGGATGAAATTAAGTTTACCATCTGAAAAAAGTCCTGCTCCGCCTAGTCCGCATAAAATATTGCAGGGGTTGCATTGCAAACAATTCTGATTGCAGGTAATGGGACAATTGCGTTTTTCAGGAAATAGCCCTTTTTCCAGTAAGAGGACTGCCTTGTCTGAGTATTCAGCCAGATAATAGGCGGCAAACAAACCAGCAGGCCCCCCGCCAACAATGATAACATCATATTTGTCTTTTGCCATTTTAATCACTACAGACTGTACGTTTTTTTATTCTGAACCTGGTTCTGCCTATAAATTAGATCAGGCCAGGGAACTTGACAAGTGGCAAAGATAAGCGCATTTAAAAATTACATAAAATAAAATTAGACCCGGTATCCTGCATTTAATATTTTAAAAAGCTTGACAATCAGGGTGCCGCCAGGTAATTTTACTTAGAGTATAGGTAAATTGAGCGGCATTAAGGACATGCAATGCAATACCGATGTCTTGTGGCTCAAGGTGTTTTTTAACTGATAAAAGCAGGCAAAGGAGGTGCTAGATGAGAAGGGAGGCAAAGTTCAACTGGTTGTGGTCGGTTTTCTGCTTGGTTTTGCTTGGTTTGTTTTTGAGTGGTTGTGCTACTACTCAGCAGCTGGAAGCCCTGGAACAAAGAGTACAGGACGTGGAGGCAACATCTGAACAGGCCATACAGAAAGCCCAGAAATCTGAAGTGGATATGGAAAGAGCCAAACAATACAGCCTAAATGCTGAAGAAAGTGCTAACAAGGCTGAACAGTCCGCACAACAGGCAGCAGACTCTGCAAAACAGGCTGATGACTCTGCTAAGAAGGCCGAACGAATGGCTGACAAAACTGCTAAAATATTTGAAAAGACCACCAGCAAGTAAAACAGGTATTTTTTGATCAGC
>CAZLUR010000054.1:0-16282 GCA_964562725.1 uncultured Desulfohalobiaceae bacterium
TCATAAACTATCTCCTGGAATAACAAGATGTAAGGGAAAAAACACAGCCTAGTTCGCTTTTTTCAACTATTACTGCACCCCGGACTTGAGCCTGACCCAGCACAACCCATGAAAAATCACAAAACGCTGGACCCTTTCCAGTTCCTCTTTTTGCTTCAGCTCTCTCCAGACTTTGCCCAGACTGAACAAATTCTGGTCCAGATGCTCAGAACCAAACCTGATCAATATATCCTGATCCTGCAAATGGATCTCCACGATTTCTTCAGAAGCAAAGCGCAGCCAGGCTACCTCCGCCAGGCTGAAGGGCAGCTTCCTGCTTTGCAGCCAAACCAGGATGTGCCTTAAATGCTTTTGCTGCTGTGCATCCTGTCTGTCCATGGCCAGCAATGGCAAAGAAACAAAGTTGCGTGCCTGGACAGGGGAAATAGGCCTGGCCTCTTGGTCTGCATAAAATACCTGTTCCCCCTCCAAGACCCAGAAAATGGCTTCCTTTTCCTGGATATTGATCACTAACTTATCCGGCAACCGCCTGCTCAGCCTGACCTGTTGCACCCATGACTCCTGCCTCAGCCTGGATTCTATCTCGGCCAGATTCAGGCCCAATATATTCTGGCCTGCAGATACCCCGGCAATGCCCAATACCCTCTCCCTTTTCAGATGTCTTTGGCCTTGAACCTCTATCTGGCGAACAAGGAAATACTCTGAACTGGTAGCCCAATTATAGCCCCAGACCAAAAGCAGGCTGAGTGCCATGACGGCCGCCAGAAGCAACCCGATACGCAGGGACAGGTCCAGGAAACCAGCCAGCTTGCCCCTGGAGGAAAGCTTTTTTTTTTGTGGTACTTGTTTGTTCCAGCCACGTAAGCCTCGCCTTAAGTGATACGACCAGTGCCCTTGTCCAGTATGCAAAGTTCCAGCTGCAGATCAAGACCAAATCCCTTGCGCACTTGTTTTTGGGCCAAATCGATTAACTCCAGGGCCTGGCCGCTGCTGCCACCACTAAGATGGATCAGAAAGTTGGCATGTTGCTCTGAAAAAGCCAAACCTCCCAGCCTGTATCCCTTAAGACCAGATTTTTCTAACAGATATCCTGCGGGGGGGCCGCAGGCCGGATTTTTAAACACGCAGCCGCAGGTCTTGGTCAACAGGGGTTGGCTAGCTTTTTTTTGCATATAATTGGCCCGCATTCTGCTTTTTATGCTATCCCGAGTGCTGGGCTGTAAAAGCATCTCCACCTGCAAAAGCATCCAGAACCCTTTCAATCCTCGAGGCTTAAAATGTCTATATTCCAGCTGCAAGTCTTCTTTTTCCAACCAGATCAGGCCTTGTTCCATGCTCCAGAGCTGAACCCTGTGCAAGACCTGCTGCATCTCCTGGCCAAATGCCCCTGCATTCATGGCCACGGCCCCGCCTAATGAGGCAGGGACACCCACCAGGCCTTCTAGGCCGGCCATGCCCTGCCTGAGCATCTGATTCAAAACAAATGGCAAGCGCAATTCAGCTCCGGCCCGGACCAGGACCTGTCCGCCAGGGGCCTCAGTGCAGCTCCAGGAGCCCAGTTTGGATCTGATCAAGAGCAGATCCAGCTTGCCTGAACCAAACAACAGGTTACTGCCTTGGCCCAAGGCCAAAGGACTACCTCCTTCCTGTTGCATGATCTTGCGCAGATCTTCGCAATCCCTTTCCTGCTCCAGACAGATCTCGGCTACAGCCTGTCCACCTAGTCCCAAAGTGGTCCTAGAGGCCAGGTCTGGATCTGGAATAATCTGCATATTATCTTGCCTTGCAGCTCAAAAAATTCTCACCCACCTGCCAAACACTGCCCGCCCCCATTGTCAAAAGAACATCTCCTGGAGCAGCGACTTTCTGCAGTTTATGAAGACAGGTCTGGAAGTCCGCACAGAAACTGACCTCTGTCCTGCTCACCTGTCTTACCCCATGTGCCAGATTGATTCCGTTCACCCCGGGGATGGGTGTCTCCGAGGCTGGATATATTTCAGTCAAAAAAAGCCGGTCCGCGAGATCAAAGGCCCGGCAAAATTCTCCGAACAAGGCCTTTGTCCTGCTGAACCTGTGTGGTTGAAAGACCACCAGCAGCCTTCTATCCGGATATACCTTTTTTAAGGTCTGCAAAGTAACTTCGATCTCTGTGGGATGATGACCATAATCATCCAGAACCAGCACTTTGTTTATTTCCCCCTTTTTCTCCAACCGCCTGCCCACCCCTGCGTATTCAGCCAATCCCTTAATTATCTGCTCTTTGGGTATCCCGGCCTGCAGGGCCAGTCCAATAACTCCCAGGGCGTTTAGCACATTGTGCTCTCCGGGCTGGGCCAGGGTAACTTCAGCCAAAAACTTTCCAAAACAGTAGACTTGGAACCTGCTTTGCGCTCCCAACTCCAGTATCTTGCCCTGTAGATCGTTTCCTTTCAGCAAGCCATAGGTCAATACTGGGCGCTTGACCTGGCCCAAGAGCTTGACCAGTCCTGGGGCATCTCCACAGACTACATTCATTCCATAAAATGGGACCTGGTTCATGAAACGCAAAAAGGCCTGTTCAATGCATCCCAGATCAGAATAGAAATCCAGATGATCTGCATCCACATTGGTAACCATGGTCATAATGGGAAACAAACATAAAAAGGAACCGTCTGACTCGTCAGCCTCTGCTATCAAATACTCCCCTTGGCCCATCAGGGCGTTGGCCCCGTAAGAGTTCAGCCTGCCGCCAATGATCACAGTGGGGTCCAGTCCGGCCTGCTTGAACACAGTGCCCAACATGGAGGTACTAGTGGTTTTGCCGTGGGTTCCGGCTACCGCTATCCCGGTTTTAAGGCGCATCAGCTCAGCCAGCATCTCTGCCCTGGGTATGACTGGAATGCCTCTTTGATAAGCAGCCTGTAATTCAGGGTTGGAACCGTTTACTGCATTGGATTTGACCAAGACCTCAGCCTGTTGCAAGTTCTGGGCAGCGTGGTCCTGGAATATTACTGCTCCCAACTTTTGCAAGCGCAGCACTGCATCGTTTTGGGCCAGGTCAGACCCACTGACACGATAACCTAGATTGAGCAGCACTTCTGCAATGCCGCTCATGCCAGCGCCCCCTATGCCTACCATATAAATATGCTTCAAGCTTTTCATTTGTATCCACACTGCTGACTTTGCAGCATACTTTGCAATTCATCCACGATATGCGCTGCAGCACCAGGCTTGCCCAAAGACTTGGCTGCCTGGCCCATTTCCTGCAACTTGTGAGGTAAAAGCAAAAAATCACTGACCACGCTGCCCAAGGATATCTCTTGCAGATAGTCCTGTTCAAGGACAATAGCGGCCCCAGCCTTTTCCAGGTATCTGGCGTTCTTCAATTGATGTCCGTGAATAGCATATGGATAAGGAATCAGTATGCTGGGCCGGCCAACCACTGTCAGTTCTGCCAATGTAGAGGCTCCAGCCCGACAAATAACCAAGTCCGCCCAATTGTAAGCCTCAGCCATATCCTGCTTAAAGGCCACCACCTGTTCAGGATCCAAGCCTTGCTGTGCATAAGTTTGGCTGACTCTGGCAAAATCCTCTTTGCCACTGATATGCATTAATTGCAGATCCATGGATTTAAAGTAGGTCAGGGCCTTGATAACCGCATCATTAATGGCCCGTGCGCCTTGGCTCCCTCCCAGGATCAACAGGCGGCCCTTTGTATTATGCACATAGCGCTTCTCGTTATTGCGCAGGGCCAAAAGACTTTTCCGTACCGGATTTCCTGTAATTCTCACTTTTTCAGGATTAAAGACTCCCTCTTGGTCTGGAAAGGTCAAAAAGACCTTATTCACCCTTTTGCCCAAGACCTTGTTAGTCAGTCCGGGCAGGCTATTTTGTTCATGAACAGCACAAGGTATCTTTCTCCAGCTGGCCATAAGCACAGGCACGAAACCGGCATAACCGCCAAAACCCATCACCAGTTGTGGTCTAAATGAAATCATTATGCGCAGACAGATTAGAATACTCCTGCCCAGCCCCAAAATAGCGGGCAACGATCTCCAGCCTCGGCCCAAGACCCCTCTGGCAGGCAACCCTATAAAACTCAGTCCAGCTCGGGTTGCCAACTTACCTTCTGGTCCATGCTTGCCGCCCAAAAACAATATCTCCAGATCGGGGAAACGCTCCAGCAGCTCTTCGGCAACCGCCAGCGCCGGGAAAATATGCCCCCCAGTACCGCCGGTGGTCAGGATCAATCTTTGCACTTAGGCCACTCTCCTTTGGGCTATATTCAGGATCAGGCCCAGACAAAAACTCATTGCCAACAGGTTGGAACCCCCATAGCTGATAAATGGTAGAGGCAGCCCTTTGGGCGGGACTGCGCCCATAACTACAGCAGCGTTGAGCAGGGCGCCTAGCAACACAACCAGAGCCAGCCCTAGCACTGTGAAGCGATCCTGCAGGTCCTTTTGGGCCAGGGCGATCATGAAGCAGCGATATAAGATGATGCCCAGACAAATAAAGATCAAAGACAATCCAATAAAACCCAGCTCTTCTCCCAGCACGGCCAGTATAAAATCTGTATGCGCCTCAGGCAAAAAAAACAGCTTTTGTCTGCCCGCTCCCAAACCCTGACCCCAGAGCCCGCCTGAACCCAAGGCATATAAGGACTGTACCACCTGATAACCCACGTCATCAGGATTCTGGAAAGGATTCAAAAAAGCGAACCAGCGGTCCAGTCTATAGGGAGACTGCATGATCATCACTGCCGCAGCTGAAACGCTCAAGGCCGCAGAACTAAACAGATAAATCAACCGGCTGCCTCCAGCCATACTGAGCAGAAAGAACAGGACCAGTACAAAAGCAGCCCCCCCAAAGTCAGGCTGCAAAAGCAATACTCCGGCCAGAAACCCAGTGACCAGCAGCGGGGGCAGGAACCCTACACTGAAAGTCTTGATCTTGTCTTGTTTATGGCTGAAAAAATAGGCCAGATATAAAACCAGGCCTACTTTGGCCAATTCCAGGGGTTGAAACGTAAAAAACCCCAAACGCAACCACCTGCTGGCACCACCAGAAGAAACCCCCAGTTCAGTCAAAGTCAAAGCCAGCAATATACCAGCTGTAATGAGCCAGATGTACACAGTCTTGTAGAAAAACTTGACCGGGATTCGTCTGACCATCAAGATCAAGCCCAGACCTGTCACGCAAAACAAAACTTGTTTCTGAAAAAAATAGTATTTGTTGCCGTAAACTCGCTCCGCCATAACCCCGCTGGCAGAAAGCACCATCATCAGGCCCAGGCCCATCAGAATCAAAACCGAGGCCAGAAGCAGCCAATCTTGCTCTAGCATTCCTGTCTTGGCCTGTTTTTGCTCTTTCCCTGACATTTAATGTCCTCAAAGATAATCTTGCACTATGTCCTGAAAGACCTTGCCCCGGTGCTTGTAGTCCCGGAACTGGTCAAAACTGGAAGTGGCCGGAGAGAGCAAAACCACATCCCCGGGTTGCGCCATATTGATCAACCTGCGCGCGGCCTGTTCCAGACCCTGCTCCCTAAAGATTTCAGTGCATCCAGACCAGGCCCGGTCAAATATCTCCTGGTTTTCTCCATACAGGCCTGCCGCTTTAACCCTGCTTCGGACCAGGGCCTGCAAACAAGCCGGATCCCCTCCTTTGAGCTTACCTCCGGCCAAAAGCAGCACCGGCCTGGTAAAATTGTTTAGAGCAGCCTGCAGGGCATGCACAGTGGTGGCCTTGGAGTCATCCACAAAAAGTACACCCTGGTTTTCTCCCAGGATCTGAAGTCGATGAGGGCTTTGCTGATAGCCTTGCAGTGCTTGCTGCATGTCTTTTTTGCTTACCTGCAAAAAATTGCAGGCCAAATAGGCAGCCTGCAGGTTCTGGGCATTATGCGCACCAGGAAGCTGTTCACATCTGAGATCAGTGCCTGGCTCAAAGTAGACCTGTTTGCCCCTGATCACAGCCTGGGTTTCCAGTTCAGGTTTCATTTCCAGAGGCAGCAGGGCCAAGTCTTTTTTGGTTTGATTCTGGAACAGTCTCAATTTGGCCTGCAAATACTCCTGCAAGTTCTGGTGATAGTCCAGGTGGTTTGCAGAAAAGTTAAGCAGGATTCCAATTTTGGGCTGCAGGCTATATGTGTGCATCAATTGAAAGCTGCTGACCTCAAGCACCAGGACCTCTGCTGGTCTCTCCTGGAGCACATATTCACTTAAAGGCACCCCGATATTGCCGCCTAAAAAGACTTCCCTGCCTGCATATTCCAGGATGCGGGCTATGATTTGAACAGTGGTGGTTTTGCCGTTGGTCCCGGTTACAGCTATTATGGGCTTTCTGACAAACCAAAGCGCCAGCTCCAGTTCGGAATAGACAGCTAAGGAAGCCGGCACAGGCAGCAAGTGTTGAAGTTGGTGCAGAGCTATGCCAGGGCTTAGTACTACCATCTGCACTCCTTTTAGCTGCCTGGGCCGGTGTTCTCCCAACTCTATTGCAATGCCTTTTTTTAAAAGCAGTTCCTGTTCATACTGGTCTAAACATTCGCTATTGCTGTCTAGCAGACGCACTTCTGCTCCTTTTTGACGGCACAATTTGGCTGCTGCCTGACCGGAACTGCCTGCACCAAAAACCGCCACTTGTCTACCCTGGAGCTGCATAACTCCCCTACTTGACTGCATAAAGCAAAGGCTAGCGCAGTTTAAGGGTGCTCAAAGCCACCATGGCCAACAATATGGACAAAATCCAAAACCTGACTATGATCTTGGATTCTGGTACCCCGCCTAGTTCAAAATGGTGATGCAAGGGGGCCATACGGAAAATACGCTTTCCTCCGCTTAGTTTAAAATAACCCACCTGAAGTATGACTGACAAAGTCTCTAACACAAATAGACCACCTACAATAAGCAAAATGAGTTCCTGCTTACTCAAAATAGCAATAAAACCTAAGGTTCCACCCAGGCTCAGGCTACCCACATCCCCCATAAAAATCTGCGCCGGATAGGCATTGTACCATAAAAACCCCAGGCCAGCTCCCACCAAAGCACCGCAAACCACAGTTACCTCCCCCACTCCGGGCACATGAGCCACTTGCAGATAATTTGCCAAATGTATATGCCCGGCTACATAGATGAACAAGGCCAGGCAGCCTCCGACAACCACTGTGGGGCCTATGGCCAGACCGTCTAGACCGTCTGTAAGATTCACTGCATTTGAGCTGCCCACAATCACCAGCAGGGCAAACAACAAATAAGTCCAGCCCAAGTCCGGTTGCAGCCATTTCAAAAAAGGAAAATAGAGTTTACTGGAATACCCAGGCAAACCAATGAGCAGGATTACGGCAATACAGGCCACCAGAATTTGGGCCAAAAGCTTAGTGCGCACCTTGAGGCCTTTGTTGCTGGCCCTGCGTACTTTGAGATAATCATCGATCCCGCCCACCAAAGCAAAGCCCACGAAGACAAGAATCGTTAACCAAAGATAAGGGTTGGTCAGATCACCCCAGAGCAATATGCTCCCCAGCAGGCTTGCTGCTATGAGCAGCCCCCCCATGGTGGGAGTCCCTTTTTTATCCTGATGGGCCTGCACGTCCTCTTGTATATACTGGCCGCATTTGATCCTTTGCAGCCAGGAGATGAACCTGGGCCCAAGCAGAATATTGATCAATAGGGCTGTAAGCAATGCATAAATAGAACGGAACGTAATATATTGAAATACATTAAAAACCACAAAGGTTTCAGCCAAAGGATAGAATAGATGATAGATCATTTCTCCAACTCACGGCCCAATATTTGCAGACAGCGCTCCAGTCTGCATCCTCTGGAGGCCTTGATCAACAAGGTGCCCTGGTCTGGACTTAAGGCTTGCCAGCTTGGCAGCAAAGCCTTCACCTCCGGCAGCAACTGCAAATTGTCTGCTTTTTGTCTTGTTTTATATCCAGCCTGAAATTGCCTGGCAAAGTCTCCGATGTAAAAGACTTGTCTGGCCCCAATGCCAGCTACAAAGCGCCCCAAGTCTTCATGTTCCTGTTCGGCCCGGGCACCCAGCTCCTTCATGTCCCCCAGCACTAGATACAGATCCCCACTGCCGGCAATCTGTTTGGCATGCTGCAGAGCGCAGCGCATTGACATAGGGTTTGCATTGTATGAGTCGTCAATAATTAGAAAAGGACCCTGTTTCTTGATCTGTCCTCTGTGTTCCGGAATTCTGACCTGCTGCAACCCCTTGCAGATAGCATCTGGATCCAGACCCAGCATCCAGGCTGCCGTGCAAGCAGCCAGGATGTTCTCCAGCATGAACTCGCCTTGCAGTTCAAGCTCAACACGGATTGCCTGTCCGTCCAGGTCAAGCTCAAAAACTGATCTCTTACAGGCATCCAGACCTAAATAGGCGCCGTTAAACTTAGCCTGCCCTGCCCTTGCAGAAAAGTAGACCAGGCGCATATCCTCCCGGGCAGGGATACGTTTAGTCAATTCAGAATAATCATAATTGACCACACCCTGTCCTCCTGGGCGCACATAATGTAATAGCCTGGCCTTCTCCCTGGCCACCCCTTTAATATCCTGTAGCCCTTGCAAATGGGCCGGGCCGATGTTGACCACTAGGGCCAAATCAGGGGCCAGCATCTGGCCTAAGGCATCCATGTCCCCTTTTTTACTGACCCCCGCCTCAAGAACCCAGTACTGCTCCCTGCCGCTAAAGCCCAGCATGGACAGAGGCACTCCCAGTTCATTGTTCCAATTCTTGAAGTTCTTGCCTACATCATATCTCAGGCTGATAATTGAAGCCAAAATCTCCTTAACAGTAGTCTTCCCGGCGCTACCTGTCACAGCCAGTACCCGGCCCTGAAATTTGCTTCTCCAGTAGGAGGCCAGCATGCCCAGCGCCTGCAGGCTGTTTTGCACAAGAAGTAGAGGGACTTCAATATACAGGTCCCACAAAGGCCTTTCTGCAACCACAGCCAGAGCCCCTTTGTGCACCGCTTCCAGGGCAAAATTGTGTCCGTCCAGGTTCTCGCCTTGCAAGCAGACAAACATGTCTCCAGGCTCCACAAGCCTGCTGTCAGTCTGAATCCGACGCACCACCTGTTCGGTATAGGTCTCGTATTCACCCACGGCCTGCATGGCCTGGCCTATTTCAGCCAAGGTAAGCTTCATGATTTTGTTTGCTCTGATTTTATAGTTGCAATTAATCAGTCCTGTACTCAGTACACAACTTGACTCAATGCTTCTTAAAATGCTTCATTGCTTGTAATTATTCACCAACTGCCGTGCTCGAAACTTGAAAACTGGTAAGGCCAAGGCCAGGAGGTTCGGCCACTGGATAAGGTGTTGTTACTATGCTGAACAGTTAACATTGCTTTTTGTTTATCCGCTCTTGGCCCAGCAGCTCCAATACTGTTTCCAAATCACTGAACCTGATTTGCTGAGCTCCAATTTGCTGATATTCCTCATGGCCCTTGCCTGCTATCAGCAAGGCATCTTCAGGAGTAGTTCTTTGCAGGGCTGTACTGATGGCCTTGCGCCGATCAGGCTCCAGGATCACCTCTGGGCAGGACTGCAGGCCTGGCAGCACCTGCTGCATTATCTGCTCTGGATCTTCATGTCTGGGATTATCAGAAGTGAGCAAAGCCTGATCCGCATATTTGGCCACAGCCTCACCCATCAGAGGTCTTTTTTGCTTGTCCCTGTCTCCGCCGCAACCAAAAACTACCAGCAGCCTGGCAAAACCCATCTCCTTTAAGGCACACAATACATTGAGCAAAGCGTCAGGGGTGTGAGCATAATCCACAAAAACATTTAAGCCCTGATCATTCGGCACCCTTTGCAGCCTGCCAGGTATGTTCTGGAACTCTTGCAGGGACTGAAAACAATCCGGATCAAGCCCCAGCACCAGTCCAGCAGCCTGTGCCGCTAGCAGATTGGAGGCATTGTGCCTGCCCGGCAGCCTGCTGTGCAACTGCCATATCCTGTTATTGTAGAGCATCTCTAGTAGCAGGCCTTGTTTGGATATGTACTGCAGCCGACCTTGCAAAGAGTCCTTTGAATCCAGGCTTTGCCTTTGCAGTCCAAAACCCAGCACATTAGGGCACATGCCAGCAAGTTTTTGCCCGAACGGGTCATCCATATTCAACACAGCCCAAGGCCATCCCAGACTATCACTGGTAAAAAGCCTGGCCTTGGACTGAAAATAATCCTGCATGCTGGGATGATAATCCAGATGATCCTGGCTCAAGTTGCTGAACAAGGCCAGGTCGAACCTCAGCCCCGCCACCCGGTTTTGTTTTAAGGCATGGGAAGAGACCTCCATGCAGACCAATTCAACACCTTGATTCTGCATCCGGGCCAGCAGTTCATGGGTCTGCAGACAGTCCGGGGTAGTCAGCTGGGCCTTTTGTTCTGCCCCGGGCCACCTGTAATTTACCGTGCCCAGGACTCCCACCCGGTATCCTGCCCTGGTCAGCAAATGCTCCAAGAGGTAACAAACAGTGGTCTTGCCGTTGGTCCCCGTGATCCCCAATAATTTATAGGTATGCTTCCAGGTCTGGCACCTGGCCCGGGCCAGTTCACCCAGGGCCTGTGCAGGATCAGGATGATATACAAATCTTGCCCCGCCATGCCCTGTATGCACATCAGTATTAGAGCTTACTATGTATCCAGCTCCGCGCTGCAAGGCCTCTGAAATATAGTGCTCTCCGCTGGCCTTGCTTCCAGGCAGGGCCACAAAGATCTCCCCTGGGCCCACCTGCTTGGAGTGGGTCTTGATCTGTATACCCTGAACAGCCCGGCTAATCACCTCTGGCCATAGGGGATGATCTGTACCTTGCACAGCATGCTTGGAACTATTTTGCAAAGTATTCATCCCTTGCCCTTTTCCAGCCAAAGTACCCAGTTGGTTTCTACTTCTAATCCTGCCGGCCCAGGAGATGGCAATTGTTTTTGCACTTGTTCTCCGTGACCACGGATTTCCGGGACAATACCTAGTGAGGCCAGAATCTCCATGGCCCTGCGCAGGGAAAGACCTCTTAAATCCGGAATTTGGCCCGGGCCTACTGCTGAAGTCTGTCTGTCTGGCCCAATTTTCCTGACCTGAAACCTGAGATTGTTATCGCCTCTGGTATTTTTCTTCAAAGGCCCATATCTGGGATCTGCATCCTTGAACTGTGGCTGGTCCGAGTGGCTCAGGACCTCCAGAGCCACATCCCGTACAGCTGGAGCGGCCACCAGGCCTCCATAGCTCTGCCCCTGGGGTTCATCCACAATAGTCAAAATCAAATACTCGGGCTCCAGTGCCGGTATCAGGGCTACAAAAGCAGATATATGCTCAGCACCATATCCGCCGCTAAGAGACGCCTTTTGAGAAGTACCAGTCTTGCCTCCTATACTTACTCCTTTAATTCTGGCCTTGACCCCAGTGCCGTCAGCCTGGACTACATCCTTTAGCATATCCAAGATCTGCTCTGCGGTATGGGTGGAAAAGACCCTCTTATGCTCCTGCTCTATTTTATCCTTCGGGGCCTTAATGATCTTTAACCGAGTATAAACCCCTTTTCGGGCCAGACAAAGATAGGCCTGGGCCAGCTGCAGCGCTGTGGTTGACAGTCCCTGCCCAAAACTGCCAGCAATCAAGTCCACCTCTGACCAGGAAGAGGGCGGACGCAAAACACCTGGGCTTTCGCTGGGCAGGGGCAATCCAGTCTTGGCGCCCAGGCCAAGAAGCTGCAGATATTTATAATATTTTTCCGCCCCCAGTTCCAAACCCAGCTTGCCTGCGCCTATGTTGCTGGAGTAGCGTATGATTTTGCTCACAGGCAGCCAGCCGTACTCCTGCACGTCATTAAATTCAAACCCTTTTCTGCTCCATTTACCCTGTTCGCAGAAAAAGATTGTATTCGGGGTGCAGACCTTTTCTTGTAAAGCTGCTGCCACCAAAAAAGGCTTCAAGGTGGAGCCGGGTTCAAAGTCCTCCAGGGCCACCCGGTTCCTCATTTCTTCAGGCTGGGAACTGCGGTAATTGTTGGGATTGAAAAATGGGTAATTGGCCCAGGCTAAAATTTCTCCACTTTTCACTTCCACTACCAGGGACATGCCTGACTTAGCCTTATATTTCAGTACCGCCCCTGCCAGGGCCATTTCTGCAGCGTGCTGCAGCCTGGCATCCAAGGTCAGTCGCAATTGCCTGCCTGAGATATCCTGCTCAAATTGACCTGGAGCATAGAGCAGGTTGCCTGCTGCATCCTTTTGTAATATGTATTCACTTTTTTGTCCGGCCAAATAGCTGTCAAAATATAGTTCCAGGCCCTCCAGGCCGTGATTGTCCAGGCCAACAAAACCTAATACTTGTCCTGCCAGCCCGCCCTGAGGATAAAACCTGCGTCTTTCCTCGGTCAGATAAATGCCCGGCAGTGCTGCACTATTGATTTTAAAGGCCTGCAGGTCACCTATTTGTCTGGAAATCCAGACAAAACGTCTTGGACTGCTTAGACGCTCCAGAACCAAAGACTCCTGAAGATCCAAAATTCGGGCCAGGGTTTTTGCGCTATGAGCCGGATCCCCGAGTTCACTTGGTCTGGCAAAGACCGACTTCACTGTTAGGCTTTTGGCCAGCAGACGGCCCTGCCGATCTACTATCTCCCCCCTTTGTCCGTAGGCGGATTCCTTGCTCCAATACTGCCGGTCAGCGCTATTGGCCAAGTCCGGGCCTTGAATGAGCTGGACCTGATAGGCTTTGGCCCACAGAGCCAGCCAGAGCAGAGTAAACAAGGCCCAAAGCAGGATCAATCTGAGCCTGGACCAGTCTCGGCTGCTTTGTTTAAGGTATCTGGACATGGTGCAACCGCCCCTGCAACAGTTTAGGGCTTAGTCAATCCTTTTGATTTGTCCGGATTCCGGGGGCTTCAAACCTAATTCCTGGGCTTTTTCCCGCAAACGGTAGGAAGAACTCAGATTCATCTTCTCCACTTGCAGTTTGTCTTGCAAGACCTTTTCTGTTTGCAGCCTGTTTTGGAGATCCTTGATCTTGTAGGAAATATCCACCAGCTCAATATTCACCCAGACCAGGGTCAATCCAAGAATCAAGGTGCACAAGGCGCATAAGATACAGGAACCCAACCATCCTCTATGTTTGCTCAAAGCCATAGATCCCCCGATATCTGAGGAAGAAGGAGCAAATCATTGCCCAGTACAATACCTGCCCTTTTGCTGCGCAGGCTTGAGGATTTCATGTTTTCTCTGCCACACGAAGTTTAGCGCTCCTGCTTCTGCGGTTATTTTGCAGCTCTTCCGGCTGAGGCTGTATAGGGCTGCGGGTCAACAAACTCATCCTGGATTCCAGATCTCCCTGCTTAAAGGCATTTTTGACCAGTCTGTCCTCCAGGGAATGGAATGAAATCACACAGATTCTGCCCTTTGTTTCTAAATAAGCGGGTATTTTGCGCAGAAACTGCTCCAACTCCTGCAATTCCTGATTAACTGCGATCCGCAGGGCCTGAAAAGTTTTGGTCGCTGGATGTTTCCTGGATGTCCTGCGCCACTTCACGGGATATGCCTCCTGCACCAGTTGAGTCAATTCCCGCGTATTTGCTATAGGCCGCTTTCTCCTGGCCTGAACTATCTTCCTGGCTATCCTGCCGGCCATAGGCTCCTGGCCGTATTCCAGAATAATGCGTCTTAACTGTTCATAACGGTATTTGTGCAATATATTGTTGGCTGTCACCCCTCTAGACTGGTCCATGCGCATATCCAAAGGGCCAGACAGATGATAGCTGAATCCCCTCTGCGCATTGTCCAGCTGCAAAGAAGAAACTCCTAAGTCCAGAAGTACGCCGTCTACAAGTCGCCAACCCAATGTACTCATCACACTTTCAAAACAGCTGAATCTGGCCTGGGCCAAATGCACTTGTGGCCTATAACCTGCCTGTTCAATGTTTTCCACAGCTTGGTTCAGAGCCTGCATATCCTGGTCCAAACCCAAAACTTGGGCCCTGCCCCGGGCCTTTTGCATTATGGCCAAGGTATGGCCGCCCATCCCCAGGGTGGCATCCAGATACTTAGCCCCGGGTCTGGGTTCTAACCAGGACAAAACTTCTTGCACCAGGACAGGCAAATGTTCCTGTTCCTGCATGGTTTTTTGCCTATTTCCTGAATTGACGGCATTGTGGCCTTCGGCGGCTAAATGCGCAGTTCAAATCCCTGGGCTGACAGTTCGTCCATGACCTGATCAAAACCTTGTTCCATCTGCCTTCTTTTCTCCTCGAAAAGCCCCTGATCCCAGATCTCAAACTTCCTTCCCACCCCGGCCAAAACCACATCCTTGTCCAGTCGGGCATAATTTCTTAAATGGGGAGGGACCAGTATCCTGCCCTGCTTGTCCAGATTGACCTCTACTGCCCCGGAAATAAAAAAACGCTGCAACGCCCTGACCCGGCTGTCAAATATATTAATTGTATTGAAACTCTGTTCAATCTCCTGCCATTCCAACAAAGGATAGCCCAGGATGCAGCCGTCAAAGTTGGTCAACATCAGGCCAGCTCCTGAGTCCTGCTGCAGCACCTGTGCCCTGAACTCCGGAGGCAGCATCAGCCTGCCCTTAGTATCCAGGCTACGATAGGTATGACCTCTGAACATTCTTAAGCCCCACTAGTTACCACTTTTTCCCACAGTATTGCAAAACCAGAGCAAAAGTCAAGGGCAAATCAAATAATTTTTGTTTTTTTGGCGGGAATATTCAGGCTGGTGTTTTGGGCTTGCTTATTCTTTGTATGGCCTGCTTCTTTCTCCAGATTTCCAGGACAGTCTTTAATCAAAATCCGCCAGCAGGCTTCCGATATGCAGCTGTTTGCCCAGGCTGACCTGATTATAGTCTGTCCGAATGCGCCAAACAGCTTGTTGGAGCTGGTCTGTGGTGATGCCGTTGCGCATTGCTGTATATGCCTCTATAAAAGCGGCCAAGCTGTCACAAACCTGGAGTAGATAGCCGTCTTTGGGATCAAAACAATCCTGATTGAACCTCTCCTGCAACTGACTTCTGCTGACCTCCCTGGGACCGCCTTGGGTGTTTATGGCAGCTACGAATTCAGAATCCAGACTGACGCCCAGTAAAAACTTTAGCCTGGATGCTAATTGTTTGTAACTGTCCTCGCTTTCCAGCAGGCGGAAAACCTTACGTTCAATCTCCTGTTTCTCGTACTCCTTGATCAGATCCCCTATTCTCTGTACAGAGCGTTTGACCGGAGAAATTATATCCCTGGTCAAAAGCTCGGGCAGATCATGGAACAACCCGGCAAAAAAATTATTCTGGGCCATCTGGCGGCAAGAGTGCAGGGCTAGACTGAAAAAATAGGCATAGCAAGCTACTATGAACATGTGCCCCAGTACGGAAGTCTCTGGGATGCGCGGCGTCTGGGACCATCTCTTTTGGAAGCGCAATTGGCCGCACTGCTGCAGGAAAAGACAGACTGGATCCTGTTTTGCTTGTAAGAGCTTGTCCACTCCATGCAAATGGACAAAGCCCTGCAGCTGGCCTTGAAAGTTGTCCTCGATCTCCTGCAATTCATTGTCCCAGGGATTAATATCCTTGATCAAATTGAACTCCCACCTGCTGGCATACAAATGGGCCGCACCCAAAATCTGCCTGTCCCGGGCGGAGACATCCCATTCGGTGAAATAGGATTCCAACCTGTTCCAGAAGTCAGGACCTAATGCCTGCACTCTAGGCTCCAATTGCTCCAAAACCCACTCTGTAAGCTGTTGATAATGGGCTGGGTTGGTCTTGATACGATAAAAAATTGGGGGCTTGATATCAGTGATTACCAAACGGTAAAAATATTCAAATACTCCGCCTTCCAAGACATTTTGTCCCAGCTCCAGTTTTTTTTCCTGGGTCAAATCCTGACTATTGAGCTGCAAAAGGACCCAGGCAGCGATCATCTTGTGCGCCTGCTTGTCCACTTCAAAGAACTCCACTGGTCGCAGCTTGTCGTTCCAGCGTTTCATAAAGGAACCGGAAAAAATAAGCTGCAAAAGGCTCTTGCGGATAAAGGACATATGATCTCCTTTGCGGCCCAAAATTCGTTGTCTTCCCAGAGCCCGATGTGCTGGGCTCTAGATTATTTGGGCAATAGATTGCAAACAACTAGAAATTTTAGCGCAAAGCGCTTAACCGCAAAACATTAATGCTGCATAAATTAGCAGTTCCCCAAAACAAAGAAAAGCCTTTAGGTGCTGCTGGCCAAAGCTGCGCTTATCCCAACAAGAGCATCCAACTACGCAGTAGGTATTATTTTGGGGATTTGGTTGGG
>CAZLUR010000055.1:0-16106 GCA_964562725.1 uncultured Desulfohalobiaceae bacterium
CTCCAACGGGGAGCGCTTTGTTTCCTATGTTTCTTCAATCAAGCGCTTTCTGGAGTGAGGCGGAGTACTGGTCTGGGGCCTGGTACCCACCAATGCAGAACCATTTTCTGAGGTCAACTTGGATTCAATGGCTGCCCAACTGGAGTCCCTCTGGAATACCTTGGATTCCAAAGGGATAGACAAAAACTGGCTTATATCCCGGAGCCTGCTTTCTCCTGCCACCTGCTGCCTGGTCAACCCGGATGGTACGCACACTGTGGAAAAGGCCTTTGAGATGATTAAAGTTCTTTCGAGCAGGCTGCGCCAGGACTACGGTCTTGAATAACAAAGGCGGACATGGACATGATCGGCATGTACGGCGGGCCGGTCCGTGCCCTCTGCTGCCCTTGACCGATACTAAAAGAGAAGCCCTTAAAGAAATACTTGTGGAGGCGGAAATCGTATAGATTGTTGCGGCCTTGAAACATAACAGACCCATCCAGCCGATGCCAAAAAGCGGCGCGGCTGATGGACGGCGTTACAGGAGCTAAGTTAACAAAACGCGCTTGATCCAGATGTACTGGAAGAAAGTACACTGGGCAGGCCCGAAATGTAAAGTTAAGTGGCTAATCAGACCTTTATGCAAAAGCAGGACACCCAGCACGAATTTCCTTGCCCATACACGGAAACAGCCCGCTAAAGACTGGTCTGCAGAGGTACTTTATGAAAGTTGCAGGGATTGATGAAAGCGAACTTTGAATTGAGTTAGATGGGCTAAAGAAAAGCTTGGCATTTGACAGGGACGGATCTCTGAAACAAAGTGAAATAAAGGTTGTAATAAGGTCAGGGACGATCAAGGAATTTGGAATCAGATCGAATCATACATGCGCGAACATACCGAAGCCCTGTTTACCCATGGGCTGTGCCCGGAATGTGAGGCTTTGCTCTATCCGGATCAGGATGAAGATTAAGGGGTTTGGATTGATGATTGACAAAATAGCACATAGTCAATCGAACAGATCAAAGGATGGTTATGGAAAACAGGAAGATCCTCATCGTGGACGATGAATCGTCTATATTGCGCTTGCTGGAGCGGACGGTGAAAAAGATCGGCTGTCAAACAGTATTCGCCCTCAGCGCAGAAGAGGCCAGGACGGCCATTGCAGGTCAGAGCTTCGACCTCCTGCTCTGTGATCTGTATCTGCCCGGAGAGTCGGGTATGGAGCTGGTCCGATGGGTCCGAACGGAATATCCTCATATAGGATTGATCATGGTCACTGGCGAGGATAACCCCCAGGTAGCGGAACAGGCCCTGGAAATGGGCGTCTTTGGCTACATCATCAAGCCGTTTAAGGTCAACGAGATTCTCATCAATATCTCCAGCGCCCTGTGCAGGCAACAGCTGGAAGCCAAAAACCGGGTCAGGCAGGAGGACCTGGAGCAGTTGGTCAATACCAGGACCACAGAATTACAGGAGGGATTTCATGGCATCATCCAGGCCATTTCTCAGGTCCTGGAGTCAAGGGATCCCTATACTGCTGGCCATCAGCAAAGAGTCTCCGAGCTGGCCTTAGCCTTGAGTCACGAGCTGGACTGCCCTCCGGAACAGCGCACGGGTTTGTATTATGCCGGCATGATTCACGACCTGGGCAAGATCGCGGTCCCAGCCGAGATCCTGAGCAAGCCCACCAGGTTGAGCGAAATCGAATTTGGGTTGATCAAAAACCATTCTCAGGCCGGGTATGATATGCTCAAGAATATTCAGTTCCCCTGGCCCATTGCTGATGTCGTACTCCAGCACCACGAGAGAATAGACGGCAGCGGGTATCCCCAGGGTCTTCAAGGCGATACAATCCTTTTGGAGGCACGAATTCTGGCTGTAGCCGATGTGGTCGAGGCCATGTCCTCTCATCGGCCGTACCGGCCTGGATTGGGAATTGAGGCTGCCCTGGAGCAGATCGAACAGGGCCGGGGCAAACTGTACGACCCAGACGTGGTTGATGCCTGTTTGTGGCTTTTTCGGGAAAAGGGGTTTGGATTGACGGGGTAGTGTGGTCAGAAGTTGGAGATATCGACAAGCTGCCTGTTCTCATGGCAATGAGAGAATCATGACAAAAAACTGTCAAGTCACGTTTGAACTCATGTGGTATCTCAAGACGGCAGCAGGCAGATTGTTATCAGCTTACGGTCGTAAACAAATGACCAGTATCACTGGGACTGTTGTTCGTACTTGCCAAATCATGTTCTTATTCACCATGCTTGTGGCTGCAACAGATTTGGCTACGAGAACAACTCAGGCTATGGGATTTGAAATATCAGAACCATTGGTCCTGGCCACTGGCGAATATGCACCTTATACCGGCCACTCACTCCCGGCCCAAGGCATGGCCACGGAAATTTTGACTCGGGCGCTTGAACGTGCAGGCCTTCCCTATACCTTGCGCTGGCAGCCATGGAGCAGATCCATGCAAGAGCTACGAGCCGGAGCTGTTGATGGAACCTTTCCCTGGAACCCTGATGCAGATGATCGGCCGGATTTCTCTAACGCTTCATATCCCCTCTACCATATTGAGATGCGCTTTTACCGCAACGCTAATAGTGACATTACTGTTTCTGAGTTGACCGATCTTCACGGCCTGAGCATCTGCCGTCCTGCCGGGTACTCACTTATTTCCGATAAAATCAAACAGATGATTGAAGATAATCAAGTAGTCCATGCGGCTCCCAAAGACATGGAGGCCTGTTTCCGCATGCTGGACTTGGGTCGGGTGGATCTGGTGCTTCCTGACAGCGAGCTGGAAGCCATACTTGCCATACGGAAGGCAGTCGGCAGCATCGACTACCCCGTACCTACAGATTTTCTGCTGGCGCGGATCCCCATGGCTCTGCTGATGACCAACAAGAATCCTGCCAACATTCAGGTTTTGACCATTCTGAACAAGGCTCTGGAGGACATGGACAAAACCGGGGAGTTAAAAGTCATAAGAGAACGTCATAAAAAGCTCCTATTTGAAGAAGGGGATAAACAATGATTTTAGAAAAAAAAATATTATCTGGTTGGCCCATGAAGCATCTGGTCCCCCTGGCTTTAGCTTGCATTGTCCTGTTGTTTGCTAACGTCAGGCTTGAGGCGGATTCCAACCAGCCTGCTGAAGACAAAATACCCATTGTTACAGGAACGAGCTATCCACCTTATAATGACCAGAATGCTCCGGGCGGCGGCCTGACTGTTATGCTCATGGAGCAGGTCATGGAACGGGCCGGGCTGGAAACGACAACGACTATCCTGCCTTGGGCCCGCGCTCTTCGGGAAACAGCCCAGGGCAAGTTCGCCGCCACCTATCCCTATATTCAGACGCCTGAACGAGCCCATGATTTTTTATTTTCCACTATTCTTGTCAAGTTTAACCGCCATTTGCTGGCTTTGCCGGACACTGCGGATCAGTTGCAGGACATCAATGATTTGACCGGAACCACCACATGTCTTCCCGTCTCCTGGGCTGTGCCATCTGCTTTAGTGCCTCTGCTCGAAGCCGAGAGGCTGAGTTTGCAGCGGGTACGCGACATGCCACAATGTTTGAGCATGCTTCAGGCTGGTCGGGTGGACAGTGTCATTGCCAACCAAGAATTGGCACACAGTTTAGTAATTGCTAATGGCGCAGATCCGGATAGAGTGAGGCCAGGCCTGAAAGGACAACCTGTGGAATCAATGCCGTTTCGGATTCTGGTCTCCCGTAACTGGCCAGATGCCAGTGAGCTTCTGCAGCGTATCGACTCCGCTCTGGAATCCATGCGTGGCGATGGGAGCTATGACCAGATAGTGGCTGATTTTTATGCCAGCTGGGGTAGAAAGATGGAGGTTGATTAATTAATGCGAAGAGGCATTGCCATCAAGCAGATCCTTACCGTCATCCCCGTGCTTCTGCTGGTGGGGTGGACAGCTATCTGGGCGTTGACCTTAAGGGAGCAGGAGACAATCCGCCAAGCCATGGATCAACGCATTTCCGCAATTGCCGACACAACTGCCGGCGCCCTAGCTGAGCCTTTGTGGACCTTTGATCCGGATAGCTTGCTGGCAGTACTCACGGCTGTAGCTGAACATGATGACATCCTCATGATCGAGGTTGAGGATCAGAGCACTTCAGAACACTGGACAGTGGGTAAAAAGGTCGAAGACTCCGAGCAACACGCAACCTCCCGCAATATTCTCCATCAGCAAGAGGTCATCGGCAAACTTCATTTAGTCTACTCTGAGGCCAGACTTAATCAGCGCATCGCGTCCAGCTGGATTGAATACTCAGCCCTTGTGCTCCTGCTGTGCGCTACTGTTGTAGGAACTGTTTTTGCTGCCCAGTCCTGGTTCGTGGGCCGTCCAATTAAGCTACTTTTGTACTCCATCCATCGCAGCCGCAGCAACGGGGAGCTGGAGCGGGTGGACTGGAAAAGCCGCGATGAACTGGGAGAGGTTGTGGCCGCTTATAACAGCCTGATGACAAGCGTTGAAAAACACCAATCCGAGGTTGCTGAGAAGACCGCCGCCCTTGCACACCAAGCATCCACGGACCCATTGACCGGTATTGATAACCGCAGGGCTTTCATGGACCGCCTGAACTCGGATCTGGCACGCAGCCGACGCAATCAGATGCCCCTTGGTGTGCTCATCCTGGACCTGGATCACTTCAAATACATAAATGATACCTACGGCCATGCCGCTGGAGACGCTATATTATGTCATGTCAGCCGCCTCATTGTTGACAGTCTGAGGCAAGGAGACCGCGTTGGCCGACTGGGAGGAGAAGAATTTGGCATTCTTCTTCCGGACACTGACCCAGAAGGGATGAGAATGGCGGGTGAAAGACTGCGCATCCAAATCGCCCACCATCCAGCCCCTGGCAGTGAGCAATGGCCTGCCATTGCTGTCACGGTCAGTATCGGAGGCGTATGGACCAGGGATGGGAATGTTTCGGCTGACGAACTGCTCTCAACTGCTGATTCAGCTATGTACGCAGCCAAAGATGGAGGTCGAAACCAAGTGGTTAGCAGGAGTTGGATGGGCTGACTCTCATGCCGATAAAAAAACTGACCCTGCGATGAGTCATGAACAAGTATGGAGTTAAGGGTCATCCTGTAAAGAACCACCTGCAATTGTTGCCCCGGAGCGATATATATGCCCGTTTTGAGCATCAAGACGAAACTCAGCGCCAGCCTTAGCTTGATCCTGGTCATCGCCTTTGCAGCCATCAATCTGCTCAATTATTCCGTCAGCCAGTCCGTGCTGAAGCAGAATATCATTCAAGATGCTCTGCCGGGAGTGAGCAGGGATATCCATCACCAGATCCAGCGCAACCTGATCACTTCTATTGAGGTGTCGTCCATGATGGCCAACGATACCTTTCTCAAGGACTGGGTCTTAAATGACGAAGAGGATATATCCAAGATCACCAAGTACCTGTGGGAAATCAAAGAAAGATACGATTTTTTCTCCACCTTTCTGATCTCCTCCCGGACTTTGAACTACTATCACTTCAAGGGGCTGCATAAGCGAATAAGCCCCGAGGACGAGCACGATGACTGGTATTACAATTTCATCAACAGCGGCAAGGAGTATGTTATTGAGGTTGACACCAATGAAGCAGCCCAAGGCACCTTGACCATCTTCATCAATCACCGCTTAAACGAATACCAGGGAAATCTGATTGGGGTTACCGGGGTGGGGCTGCAGCTGACCTCAGTGGGCCGTATGCTGCACTCCTTTGAGCAAGAGTACGACAAAATTGTCTACCTGGTGGACAAGGATGGCACCATCCAGGTCCACTCCAACCAGCGCCTGGTGTTAAAGAAGAACATTCACCACAGAGAAGCGATGGGCCAGATCGCCTCCGATCTTCTGGCCAACCCCTCCACGACCACGGTCCGGGAGTATCGACGGGACGATAAGAATTTAATTGTCATGGCCACGTACATTCCGGAGTTCGATTGGTTTCTGATGGTAGAGCACGATCAGACCCGGGGCATGCGGGAAATCGAAAACAGCTTCATTCGCAATCTGCTTATTGGTCTGGCGGTGACCATTTTGGTCATTATCATCAATATCCTCATGGTCAACTTTTTTCAAGGCAAGCTGGAGCACATGGCCATAACCGATGAGCTGACCGGTCTGGCCAACCGCCGTTTTTTCATCTGGCAAGCCCAAAAGGAAATGGCTAGGGCCTCCCGCTCGGACCAGCCCCTGTCTTTGCTGATGATGGATATTGACCACTTCAAAGAGGTGAATGACACCTACGGACATGAGGTTGGTGATCAGGTTTTGAAAAAACTCAGCTCCCTACTCCAAAGCACCCTCCGGGAAGGTGATCAATCCGGGCGGATGGGTGGTGAGGAATTCGCCGTCCTCCTCCCCCAGACAGTATCGGAATCTGCCCGGGAAATAGCCGAAAGGATCAGAGCCCTGGCCGAAGGCCTGTCCATCCCCACAGAGCAGGGTACTTGCTCGGTGACCGTCAGTGTGGGGGTGGCCACCCGCCAGAAAACGACCCAGGATTTGGAACACTTAATGCGTTCAGCCGACAAGGCCATGTATCAGGCCAAATCAAAGGGGCGGAACAGGGTTTGTCAAGAAGGAGTGATATGAAGCAACTTCCTGGAACTCTGCAATCCGCAATGCCTGCTCTCTCAATGACACATGGGGTTTTCGACCTGTCCTATTTTCTTGAAACACAACATCGGGGGATTCTTTATGATAGGCGATATTAAGCCATCCGATGTACATATTCCGGATTCAACCGTGAACCGATGGCAGAAAATGGTGGACGTGATGGCGGAACTCGCAGGAATACCAGCGGGTTTGATTATGCGCCTTAATGAGAACGACATTGAGGTGTTCAAGGCCAGCAAAACAAAGGGCAATCCTTACTCGCCAGGCGACCGGGAGCACTTTGCAGGGTCGGGACTGTATTGCGAAAGGGTTATCAATACACAAAAGTTACTGCATGTGCCCGATGCCTTGAGTGATCCGGAATGGGAAAAGAATCCGGATGTGAAGCTGGATATGATCTCCTACCTTGGTCTGCCCTTGCATTTTCCCGATCAAACCCCCTTTGGTACCATATGTATCCTTGACAGCAAGCCAAATCAGTATTCGGAAATGATCCGCCAACTCCTTGAAAGTTTTCAAGGCATCATTGAGTCACACTTGGAATTATTATACATGAACATAATTCCCTGCTGGTGAAGAGAAAAGCCGCTTGTCAGATTATATCCAAGAAATTCAAACTTTGCGCGGCTTAATTCCCATATGCGCTCAGTGTAAGAACATCAGAGATTCGAAAGGGTATTGGCTCAAGGTTGAGAAGTATATCTCGCAGCATATGAAAGCAAAGTTCACACATGCATTGTGTCCGGAATGTTATCAAGCTTACATGGATGTCTTTGAAGAGTCTGAGAGACAGGAAGAAACGGATAATGAGTAGATGCTTCTGCCCAAATGTAGACTTGTTCGCCTCGAATGAGGCTGGGTGTCCATCTCACTGAAAAGAAACAAGATATGAATCCCCTTTTGGTTACACTTTTTCAGAACGCAACCTTGTTGCTGGCGATGATGGTCGTTTTCGATCTCGTCACCAGCCGAAAGGCCGTTCCGGGCGAATGGCGGCACCAGGTTTTTACGGGCGTGATTCTTGGCGGGCTCACCATCGGTCTCATGCTGGCCTCGTTTCGGCTCGAAACCGGCATTATCTTCGATACGCGCTCCGTGCTGCTGTCCTTATCCGGACTCTTCTTCGGCCCGATAACAACTGTTACCGCCATGGCCATGGCGGCGGCCTCACGATTTTGGCAAGGCGGTACCGGCGTATGGGCAGGCATATGGGTTATCCTGACCACTGGAGGTATGGGCATCCTTTGGCGTCATTACCGGCAGGAGCGGCTGGCCGACATTTCGCTTCGGGAGCTTTACGGGTTCGGCATGGTGGTGCACCTGGTTATGCTGGCCTTGATGCTGACGCTGCCCCGGGCGGATGCATGGCGAGTCCTGTCCGCCATCAGCCTGCCGGTGCTGCTGGTCTATCCCCTGGCCACTGTTGTCCTCGGGTGGCTGCTGGCCGGGCGACTTCAACGTGAAAAGACGCTGGAAGCCATGGCAGCCAGCGAAGCGCGCTACCGCAGCCTTTTTGAGGCAACTAACGTCGGCAAATCCGTGACGCTGCCCACGGGTGAAATCCATGTTAACCGGGCCTTCTGCGACATGCTGGGCTACGATCCGGAGGAATTGCGCGGAAAAAACTGGCAGGAGCTGACTCCGGCCGAGGACGTGCCGGAATCGGAGCGGTGCATCGCTTCCCTGCTCGATGGACGGGAGGACTCCACCCGCTTTGAGAAGCGCTACATCCGCAAGGACGGCGGCATCGTCTGGGCCGATGTCAGCGTGACCCTGATCCGTGACAGCCGCACCCAGCCAATTCACTTCATCACCACTGTCGTGGACATCACCGAGCGCAAACAGCACGAAGCGCAGATCGAGCACCTGAACCGGGTGTTGCGCGCCATCCGGGACGTGAACCAGCTCATCATTCACGAGGAGGACCCTGAGTCGCTACTGGCGCGTTCCTGCGAGATTCTTGTGTCCACGCGCGGCTACCGCAGCGTCTGGGCGGTCCTGGACAGTGAGGACGGAGCGGCGCAAACTGTTGCGGAAAGCGGCATCGGCGACGACTTTGCGCCCGTGCGCGAAGCCATAGCCCAGGGCGACTGGCCCGACTGCTGCTGGCAGGCACGGGAGCGCCCGGACGGCATCGCGCCGATCCACGACACCGACCGCAACTGTAAGGATTGCACCCTCGCCCATACCTGCCGCGACACCGCCGCCCTGGCTGGTGCGTTGCGCCACGGCCGGCGCGACTACGGGTCGTTGGTCGTTGCCCTGCCTGCGGGACTTGCCGACGATCCGGAGGAGCAGTCGCTGTTCCGGGAGCTGGTCGACGATGTGGCCTACGCGCTGCGTTCCATGGATCTGGCCCGGAAGCGCAAGAAAGCGGAAGAGGCCCTGAGGTCGAGCGAGGAACACTTCCGGTTGGTAGTTGAAAACGCCCCTGATGCCATTTTTGTGCAAACTGAGTACCTTTTCACTTACCTCAACCCAGCGGCTGTTCGGTGTTTCGGGGCCGAATCCGCGGATCAGCTTCTGGGCCAGCCGGTAATGGACAGGTTTGAACCACGTTTTCACGACCTGGTGCGGGAGAGAATCCGTCAGCTCAACGATGAAAAAACAGCAGTTCCCATGTTGAAACAGACTTACCTCAAGATGGACGGCTCGCCGTTTCATGTGGAAGTGGCCGCGGTGCCCATCCATTGGCAGGGTCAGGACGGCGCCCTGGTGTTTTTCCGTGATGTCACCGAGCGCGAAGCCCTTGAAGAGCAATTCCGCCAGGCCCAGAAGCTGGTGTCCGTGGGCCGGCTGGCTGGTGGCGTGGCCCATGATTTCAACAATATATTGACCACAATCATGGGCACTGCGGAGTTTATGCTCGGGGATGTCCCAGCAGATGACCCATTACGAGATGACATCCAAGAGATTAAGGCGGCTGGAGAGCGGGCCACTTCCCTGACCCGGCAGCTGCTGGCCTTCAGCCGGAAACAGGTCTTGCAGCTGGAAGTCATCAACCTCAACGACACCATCCAGAATATGACCAAAATGCTTAGACGTATGATCCCGGAAGACATCGAGGTGCAAACCGCCCTGGCGGAGGACCTGGACCAGGTGGAGGCAGATGAGGGCCAGATCGAACAGGTGATCATGAACCTGGCCATCAATGCCAGGGATGCTATGCCAGCAGGCGGCAGGATGAGCATAGAAACTGCAAATGTGGATCTGGACGAAACATACGCTCAGTCCCATGTATCGGTGCGCCCGGGCAGCTTCGTGATGCTCAGTGTGAGCGATACCGGTATGGGCATGAGCAAGGAGGTCCAGGAACAGGTCTTTGAGCCCTTTTTTACCACCAAGGACCAAGGCAAGGGAACAGGCCTGGGTCTGTCAACAGTGTATGGCATTGTGAAGCAAAGTAATGGCTCTATCTGGGTTTACTCCGAGCCGGACAAAGGGACGACTATCAAGATCTACCTGCCCAGAGTGGAGACGTCCAGGCCGCAAGCAATGTCCCGTGAAAAGGACGTGCCGGATCTGACCGGCACTGAAACAGTCCTGGTTGTGGAAGACGATGCTCAGGTGCGCAGTCTGGCCGTGAAGAGCCTGAAAGGATACGGGTATACGGTTCTCACGGCCGGAAACGGTGCTGAGGCCTTAAAGGTTGCCGGCCAATCTCCGGATCCAATCCATCTGGTGCTCACGGATGTGATCATGCCCGGGATGAACGGCCAAGAGATGGCCGAGCAGCTAAAGGCTGCCCGCCCGGAGATGCAGGTTCTGTATATGTCCGGCTACACGGACAATGCCATTGTCCATCACGGAGTGCTGGATCCGGGGGTGGCCTTTATCGGCAAACCGTTTACCCCCGCTGCCCTGGGCCGCAAGGTGCGGGAGGTGCTGGATTCATGATGCAGATGAAGCTCAGCTCAATCTTTATAAGTATCTTAAGTGGTGTTTTTTTGGTGGCCGGAGTGATTCTGATTGTTCTGGTCAACTTTTCGATGCGCCAGCAAGCCCTGGAGGAGGCCCAAAGCAAGGCCAGAATCATCCTGGATCGAAACCTGGCCACTCACACCTACTTCACCCATCAGCTCAAACCCAGTGTTTTTGTGAAGGGCAGAGAGGGACAGGTTGTATTTGGAAATCATGTAATGCCCAGTCCAGATCATGCTCAAGATTGTTGAGAAAGCCAGGAAGAAAGGCCATAAGATATCCAGGGTTGAGCGATTCAGCTATAGATGCCGGTATGTTACTGATTCAGGGATTATCGGCGGCAAAGACTTTGTGCAGGAGGTCTTTGACCAGGTTAAGCACCTCTTGGGCTCTAAGGATACCCGCAAATTCGCGCTTGTAGGCGGTGTGGAGGGAGTATACTCCATGAAGAGGTTGGGTACATCCTGAGGTCAACTTTTTGTCAATAGTTTGCATTATTGCAAACTGGCTCTTGCACATGACCCGGAGTAGGTGTAAAGTTCAGATATGACATTCGAAGTACCCAATCCACATAACGCTTGTTTCAGGGATTTTTTCAAGGACCCGGAGTTTGTCCAAGCCTTCATCAAGTACCATATCCCTGAACACATCAGTTCTCTTCTTGATCTGGATACCATTCAGGTTGACCTGAGTGGGTTTGTCTCCCAGGAGCACAGGGAGTACTATGCGGATGTAATAGTCACAGTGCAGCTCAAAGGGCACTCGGAAGACGTTAATATCTATATCCTGCTTGAGCACAAAAGCACCCCGGAGTTGCTGACAAGGCTCCAGGTCTTGAACTACATGGTCCAGAAATGGATGGACCTGAAAAGAAAAGATCAGCTCCCCGGTCGCTTGCCTGTGATCATCCCGGTGGTTATATATCATGGTAAGGGCAGGTGGAACTACAGCCGCAAATTTTCTGAGCTATTCGAACTGCCATCGGAAGTGCTCAGGCCATTTGTGCCAGAATTCAAGCACATGATCCATGACATTTCCTCAATGCAGGATGATGAGTTTAAGACGACTACCACTTTGGAAATTTTTCATTTGCTTTTCAAGTACATTCATTACCCTGAGCTTGAAACCAAGCTTCAGGAGATATATGATTTGATGGAGACTATCCCGGACCAGGACAAGGTTAAGCAATATTTACAGGCAATTGTCCAGTATGTAGCCGTAAGCGGCCCCATTAGCTTTGAAAAGTTGGGACAATATACAAGACGATTGCCGGGAGGTGACGAAGCCATGCAGACAGTAGCACAGCAGATAAGGCAGGAGGTGTATAAGGAGTTTCAGCAGGAACAGGAAAAACTGCTTGTGGAAAGGGAGCAGAAGGGTGAGCTTAAAGCTACCCAAGAAACTCTTATAGATGTAGCCATAGAGCAGTACGGCCCATTACCTGGTATGCTCCACGAAAAGATTAAGTCCATTCAATCTATGGAGAACTTAAGGGCTCTACACAGGAAGGTAATCAGAACCCAGTCTCTCGAAGAATTCACCGAGCTAGTAAACCGAGCAGCGGAAAACTAATCTAACCTAAAAAGGCCACCCTGATCAAAACCAGGATGGCCCGCAAATCCTTACCATAAGCTACCTTCCTTCATTTCCACCTGGCAGTCAGGGTCTATCCTGCTGATCGGCGGAAGAAGGGACATTATGTTGCCAGTATCCCGCTATATCCCATTTTACCCCGCCTGTTTTTGAGTAGGTTTTAAACATTCACCCCGTTTAATCTCTTTGAATTTAACTGGGGCGGCAGAGCCTTGGGCAAGTGCAGGAAGATCATCTGCTTTGGCACTTACATGTTCCGGATTCGGTTGTGGGATAAGCCTTCTCCTTCAATGGAAAAGCTGGCTCTTGAACTTCTTGAATCCCTGAGCAGCAAAAAGGCGGCACATCGAGACAGGACATCTTTGGGCACTTCCTGGATGATCTCTTGTGCCTTTTGCTTGAGATCCAGGCCCATGAGTTTTTGAAGTTTTGAGGTCGAGAAGATTAAAGGACAAAATTCAGGAGTCCCAGGCAGATTATTTTTCACCAAAAATAGACGGTTGAGGACCGCCAAATCCAGGCCCTCATACTTAAGAGAAAAAAAGAGATGTCCAGACAAAGAAGGCTGCGGTGCATGACGGGGAGTCAGGATATGCCAGCCTGAGCCTTGTGTTGTCCTGTGCCGTTTGCCTGTAGCAAACAGTATCCGTGGCAGGGGGACCTCTAGATCATAAAAGTCGATGAGTGCGCTGTAGCCACCCAAGGTGGCCTGTTCTGGAAGCCTCACTCCACGGAAAAAGGCCACAGACCCTGAAAATTGATTGTTGGTCATGAAAATTGATCTTTATTGGGCTCAGGGTATGAAATATGAATTTTTTGTACAATTTTTGTGATCAAAGGTCAAGCGTTGGCAGGATGGGAGTCGGCAAACATCTGGGCATAGGCACCCAGGAGCATGTCTGCTGCCATGAAGTTTTTCTGTTTTAGGATCCAACGATCCTTTGGGAGTGTTTTTTGGGCCTGCAAAACGTTTGCTTGCTGCTTGCCAACCGGCCTTATCCCAAGTATTCTTGTTTAAAGAGCAGGTCCACCGGGCTACAGACAACTAAACATTGCAAGCCCCACCACAGAAGATAAGCCGTTTTGGATCTATGCTTAGGAGGAAATGATGAAGAGAGGCCGCAATGCGCCCTGCCCGTGTGGTAGCGGCAAAAAATATAAGAAATGTTGTTTGAATAAGGATCAACAGGCGGAGGGAATGCATTCTGAAACAGCTAAAGTCCCATAAAAAGAATGTTTCCGATGTCGCCGGTCTGGCCGCATGCATGCTCTGGCATAGATTAAACATTTACCCTGATAATCTTCTTGAATTTATCAGGGGCGGCAAGCCGTAGACCACAGGTCTGGTTAAGTCCGCCTGCGAGTGCGTTTTTGTCAGGATGGTGCAAGTCCATCCCGGGGTATACCACAGCCCAGCATTCCAAGGTAAGCCGACAAACATCTGGCGAACCAGTTGTTGCTGGAGACCGTGATGCGTAATGGCAAGCGCTTGGCCATCGGCTGTGTGGACCTCGAAACGGCGCGCGATCATGTAAGACAGCAGATCTCACGTCCTTCGAACCATGTCCTCGAGATCACGCCGGTCGAATCGCCGTATCTTGTGGGAGTTAGCCTAGAATTGTCCAGATACCAGCAAGAGATCGAAGATAGTGTGAGGGCGAGGTGAGATTCTGCCCAAGCATTAATTGAAGGAGGTACAACATGGCCAGTATCGAAGAGACCTTGCATCTCGGGGACGTTTTGATGGTTATTGATGTGCAGAAAGATTTTTGCCCAGGCGGGGCCTTGCCGATCGAAGATGGAGACAAGATCGTCCCTATCCTTAATCGCTGGATAGAAGCCGCCCTCGCCAAGGGGGTTCCGGTCTACGTCTCACGTGATTGGCACCCGGTTAACCATCTTAGCTTTAAGCAGCGTGGCGGTCTCTGGCCGCCACACTGCATCCAGGACAGCGACGGAGCGTGTTTTCATCCAGATTTGAAGGTGCCGGAAACCGCAATAAAAGTGACCAAAGGCGTTCGCTTCGATCAGGATCAAAACTCCGTCTTCGACCAGACCGGCCTTGCAGAGCAGTTGCGTAACGACGACGTCCAAAGATTATTTGTTGCAGGGCTTGCCGAGGATGTGTGCGTGCTGGCAACTGTTCTTGACGGACGTAAAGAAGGATTTGAGCTGGTGCTGATTTCGGATGCTACCCGACCGGTCACGATCCCGGACGGCGAGGAAGCGCGGAGGCGGATGCAGGCTGCTGGGGCGCGTTTGGAACAGACAGATTGAGCGGGTCATACCGCAAAGAGGCTCAAAAACTCTGTCAATAAAAACAGTTTATTACTAAAGGGCTTCTGACTGCCCAGTTATGCTACTAGAGAAGGGTTAAAGATTACTGTCAGGAGGAACAAGGAAGATGGCGATAAACCCCGATTTCATTTCTCCGTGCGGACTTTATTGTGGTGTTTGTGCTATTTATATAGCAGCACGAGACAATAACACCAAGCTTAAGGAGCGATTGGTAAATCTGTACAAAGGAGGTACTCCAGGCAAAGGCACACTTCCTAATAGCGAAGGCCTTTTGGTAGAAGATATTCATTGTAAGGGGTGCTTATCAGATGATCTTTTTATGCATTGCCGGCAATGTGAGATCAGGGCATGCACCAAAGAGAAAGGTTACACAGGTTGTCATGAGTGCGATGATTTTCCATGCCAATACATTTATAACTTTTCTATGGCAGTTGGCAAGAAAGTCATTTTGCGGTCTGTTCCTTATCGACGAGAGTTCGGAACTGAAAAATGGGTTCGGGACGAAGAAGCTCGCTATATATGTCCGGAATGCGGCAATAAGGTTTTTCGGGGCGTGATGAAGTGCAATCAATGCAAAACACAGTTGGACCTTGACTGATGAAGTGACTATAGCCAGACAGATGTTTTTTGTCGAAATCCTGAACCGACTGGTGGTCATTATTTCTGGAAATCGTCCTCGAGTCCGGTGAGTCCAGGGTTGGACCTCTGTACCGATGCTTAAATTCTTATATAAATGCTCAAAATCAGGCTCTGGGAACGTCTTACGTTTAACAAAACTTTGATTTGATTTCATTATGGTTTCATATTGGAGTTATTTTTTTGTTAGTTTGAATTTGTAATAATCAGCCTGTTAGATGCAGATACGGAGGGAAATTATGCCTGAAAAACATCCTGCTTGTGCAGAATGTCCCTTTGTTCCGGCAAAGCGCGTTTGTATGCAGCAAAATGGTAAAGGCCCAGAGAATTGTCCGACCCTTAATCACAAAGAGCTGCTTGAAAACGCCCTGAGAGCTGCAGACCGTCCAGAGATCTTTGAGTTTGCCAGGCAATGCAGCATCCAGGAGAGCCAAGGATATTCTCATAGAGACAAAGGTTTTGCCTATATCCGGCCTGTGAAACCCCGTATTCAGGAGATTATTGAGTTTGCCAGAAAAATGGATTTCCAGCGTCTGGGGCTGGTCTTTTGCCTTGGACTCAGGAAGGAAGCCTCGATAGTGCAAAAAATATTGTCCACTAATCATTTTCAGGTCATATCAGTGGGCTGTAAGGTGGGACAGGTAGCCAAGAGCAAATTGGATCTGCAACAGGATAGTCAGGTTGATATGACTGCCTGGACAGAAACCATGTGCAATCCAATCTTTCAGGCCTATCTGGTCAATCACTATAAGACTGAATTCAATATTCTGCTTGGTTTGTGCGTGGGTCATGATTCTCTTTTTTTCAAGTATTGCAATGCTTATTGTACGGTCCTGGCTGTTAAAGACCGTCTCCTAGGCCACAATCCCTTGGCAGCAGTCTATGGGTATGATAGCTATTACCGCTATCTGCAAAATTTCCTGGAATGATCATGGGAAAAATCGTGCTGGGACTTAAATTTTCAGGACCATTATCGCTTTAGAACTGACTTGGAGGAGGCATGGACACATACTGGACATTTCCC
>CAZLUR010000056.1:0-15800 GCA_964562725.1 uncultured Desulfohalobiaceae bacterium
TCGCAGGGCCTCTTGCTGACCGTGTTGGGCTTAAAAACGTGATCATAGCCTCCTTGATTGTACTTATACCTTTAATGTACCTGTTCAGCATAGCAACAGGCTACCTGGTCACGGTGCTGGTCGCCCTGCTGGGCTTTGTAGTGATCTCCACATTTGCCATCACAGTGGTTTTCAGCCATGAACTATTGCCTTATAACGTAGGGCTTGCCTCCGGGATTACCATGGGCTTCGGCATCGGTATGGGCGGAGTGGGTACCACAGTTCTGGGCTGGGTGGCAGACACATGGGGGCTCCCAGCGGTATTCCAGGTCATGATCTTCCTGCCCTTGCTGGCACTTTTACTGGCTCTGTTCCTGCCCAAACATTGATCTGGCTACAATTTATTGACCCCCTGGCTGTCTGAAGCTGTACAAGGTGTACATTGAACATAGGAGCTCAAGGATTAAACCAATAGATCCTGTATATCATCTTTTGCTCTCGGTCCAGCCCAGCAGGAAATAGAGCAAGCCCAAAACCAGAAGGGTGGAGATTAACAAGCCAAAGACCAAAGGTTCCTCCCTTTCTATGCTGGCCACAAATACCTTGCGAATAAAGGCTACCAGAGCCAAATCCACAAATATACGCACATGAAATTTGCCTCCTTTGAGCTGTTGGACCTGGGCATGCAAGAGTTCCACCATCATCCATAAAATCAACAAAGATCCCAGGGCCCTGATCACGCCCTGCTCCACATCGGCTGTCAAGGCAAACACAACATCTGAGCCAAGCAGAAAGCTGACCCCAACCGCCATGACCAACAGCCCTACCATAAGTATCATGTTCAGACCATGGTTTATGCGTTCTGCCCAACCCATCAGCCAGTATTCAGCCCTCTTGGAAATAAAGACCTTTTTTTGCTCTGCCTCCCGGTAAGAACTGGTCATAACGTCCAGGCTGATATCCAGGACCTTATCCATGGTTTCCTGCAGTGCATCCCTTTTTTTTTCATCCTGCACAGTCCTAAACAAAATTTGCTGGCAATACCGGCGTACAAAATTCATGGCTGAGTTCACATAATGCCCTTCCAGACCGATACGGACATGAGTTTTGCCAATACTTTCCAACTTAAGCAGCAGCCGGTGATCAAAGTCTGACTTAAGCATCAGGTTCAGCCAGTTTTTGAAAGTCTGTTTACGCTTAGCCACGGCTTCTTTGCTCGGAAAAAAAGATGCAGTATATGAATTCTCAGCCAGCATTGCATAAAAGTCCTCTGCAAACTGGTCCTGGATCGGCAGGATTATCTCTGCCAGTTGTGCGCGCTGTTCTTCATCCAGGGGGCCAAAGTTGTAGTGCTCTAATAGATTATCCATGATCGGCATAAATCAAAGCTCCTGTCAGTAAAATAGCCATTAATCCAGGCAAATAATACTTTGAATGCTAAATAAGGTCCTTTCAGGACCTGGAGCATAAGCCATGAATGCCTGGATAGCAATGCATTTTATAACCTGCCCAGACCGATCTTAATTCCTGGTTTGGCCTAATCCTGTATCGTAACTTACTGTCAGCATGTGTTTATACAAATATTAAACCAGGAATATCACTACAAACAGGAAGTTCAAGGCACTCAGCATGTTAATTTTAGCCAAAAAAAATTGATTGCTATTTGTGCATTGTAGGTGTAATTTTATAAGTTATTTTTTGAACTGGATAGCCAAAACTACTTGCACTCTAAAATTTGAATTTTGGACTTTGCACTTTCAAGTTCTGGCCAAGTAAATATGGACTTGAGAGTTCAACATTCAGGGTTCAAGGTTAACCCGAACAAGTTCAGGCTGATAAGACCAATACGAGCTTATACAGTTAAAGACTTGAGTATAGTTTATAAAAACGATCTATTTTAAAGAAATTTTGACTGCCCAGATATGAAAAATCTCATAAAAAACAATTTTATCCGCAATATTTCTATTATCGCCCACGTGGACCACGGCAAGACCACCCTGGTGGACGCCATGTTCCAACAAAGCGGAGTGTTCCGGGCCGGATTGCAAGTTGAGGAGAGGATCATGGACTCCCTGGACCTGGAGCGGGAACGGGGCATCACCATTGCAGCCAAGAACTGTGCAGTAGTCTGGAAAGGGGTCAAGATAAACATTATAGATACGCCTGGTCACGCCGATTTTGGCGGCGAGGTGGAACGCTCCCTTTCCATGGCTGATGGGGCTCTTCTACTGGTGGACGCCTCAGAAGGCCCCTTGCCCCAGACCCGTTTTGTGCTGCAAAAGACCCTGGAAGCAGGCCTGAAAATCATCTTGGTCATCAATAAAATAGACCGCAAGGATGCCCGCACAGATCAAGTCCTGGACGAGATCCTGGATCTATTTATAGATCTGGGCGCTACTGAAGAACAATTGGACTTCCCAGTCATCTATGCAGTGGCCCGGGAGGGTATCGCCCAACTCAGCCCTGACCAAAAGGGGCAGGACCTGCATATCCTGTTCGAGACCATCTTGAAGGAAGTACCAGCTCCTGGACATACCGAGTATGGCCCTTTTCAGATGCTTGTCTCGGACCTGGGCTATTCTGATTATCTGGGCCGCTTGGCCATAGGCAAGGTATTCAACGGCAAGGCCAGACAGAGCGACCAGCTGGTGCGTCTTGGCCCCGGCAATAGGCAGGACCTGCTGCGCATCACCAAACTGCAGACCTATATCGGCCTGGAACTTAAGGAAATCCCAGAAGTAGAGCCTGGAGATATTGCGGTTATTTCAGGCATTGAAGAGGTGCATATCGGCGATACCATCTGTACCAGAGAAAGCCCGGCGCCTCTGAAGAGGATTATTGTGGACGAACCTACTGTAGTCATGAGCTTTAGCATAAACACATCGCCTCTGGCCGGAAAAGAAGGCAGGCTGGTGCAGTCCAGAAAGATCGATGAGAGACTGACCAAGGAAGCCTTGAGAAATGTGGCCATCCAGGTGGAACAAACCAGCAATAAGGAAAGCTTTCTGGTCAAAGGCCGGGGAGAATTCCAGATGGCCATACTCATTGAAACCATGCGCAGAGAGGGTTTTGAGTTGAGCGTGGGCCGGCCTCAAGTCATTTTCAGGTATAAAGATGGTCTCAAGCTGGAACCCATGGAGCACTTGCGTATTGATTGCGCTGAAAACTTCCTGGGCATAGTCACTGAAAAGCTCTCTTTACGCAAGGGCAGGCTGACCAATCTGGTCAATCGCGATGCCGGCCGGGTCAGGATTGAATACAGCATTCCCTCCAGGGGACTTATAGGCTACAGGGATGAATTTTTGACTGATACCAAGGGCGCCGGGATCATGAACTCTTACTTTACTGGATACGATGAATACAGAGGAAAGTTCCCCACCAGGATCATGGGCTCTTTGGTAGCTGACCGGGCAGGGCTGGCAACTCCTTACGCCCTGTTCAACCTCAAACCCAGAGGCAGCCTGTTTATTGCCCCGGGCCAGCCTGTTTACGAGGGCATGATCATAGGTGTACACAACCGGGAAAATGACCTAAATGTCAATGCCTGCAAGGAAAAAAAACTGACCAACATCAGAGCTGCGGGCAAGGACGAGGCGGTTGTCTTGCCGCCTGTACCGCCAATGACTCTGGAACGGGCCATCAATTTTATCCGGGAGGACGAACTGGTGGAGGTGACTCCCAAGTCCATTCGCTTAAGAAAAGCAGAACTTTCAGCCATGAAAAGACACAACTCCCGGCCCAAGGGTTAGCCTGAAGCTGGCCATCTGAAAAAAAACCTTTTTGGACCTGTCTATCCCGGATCTCAAACAAAGACGCAATGTAATTATTCACCACCTGCTGTGCTCGAAATTTGGGAGCTGGTAAGGCTAGGGCCCGGGGGTTCGGCCAACAGAGCGCAAAATGTTTGAGCGACTTAGAATGCGTTAATCAAAACTATGCAACCCTTTTCAACCTAAGAGTCAGCCATGATCGCACAAAATATTCAGGAGGGCCAAAACCAGGATTTTGATTTACGCATTCTTTGGAGCGAGTTTTTTGCGTCCTGTTGGCCGAATCCTCGGGCCACTAGATAAAGTGTTGTTACTATGCTGAACAGTTACGACGCAATAAGCTTTATTGGCCGGAACCGATCAAAGGCAATTCTTTTTCAATCTGAAAATAAACCAAGAACTTGGCCTCCTGATGCATTGCATGGTCGTCCTTATAGATGCGTCTGCGTAAAGCTTCTATCTTTTCCTGGTCCTGCTCCTGCCCTACCTTGGTCAGGAAAAATCTCTTGCCTTTGTATCCATCCCCTTTCTCCAGGAACAAATAGGCTGCTTTGGGATTGGACTGTAAATTTTTGTGAGACAAGCGATCCCGCATAATAAAGGCCAGAGTGCCGTCCTCCTGGACGTGGGGTCTGGCGTATATGGCGCTGTCCACATTGCCCTGGCTGTCAGCTGTAGACAGTACGCCCACACCTTGAGTATTTTCAAAGTATTTGTGCAGATCCATTTTGACCTCCTTTATGACAATTTGTTCAAGTTTACTAAATATCAGAAGTACTCTAAGTGCACTAAATCAGAGCAAGCAGGGTCAAAGGATATTTATTTAACAATAATAATAATTAATTGCAAGCAAAAAAATATGCAAAAAAATAAGGCACTAAAGTCCTCAAAAACACCCTTTTATTCAATGATGATAGCTCACCGAGACGACTCCTCTAAACCTTGCAGCAGGGCCTGAATATTGTCACCAAGAACATCATGGTTGTAACCGCCTTCCAGGACCGCGAAAACCTTGCCAGGACAATGGCGTTTGCTGAATGTACCTATTTGCAGGCCTATTTCCTGATAGTCCTCTGTACTTAACTCACCGCCCCAATCTTGAATGTGGCGGTCAAATCCAGCAGAAAGGCCAATTAGATCACAAGTTGAAATGCCCTGCAGCACAGAAGGCAATTCCTGCATTGGACCCAAGTGATGGTAGGTTACATCCTGCCTGCCCCGGAAAAAGGCATTGGTACCGTCTCCGAAGTGTAGGTCAAAATCCAGAATGAAAGCGGAATTAATCCGGCCTGCCTTGATCAGCCTCTGCACTGCTATGGCTATGTTGTTGAACCAGCAAAAACCCCAGCAGGCATCAGGACTGGCATGGTGACCAGGTGGCCTGATCAGGCCGAAGGCCGGTTCGCCCTGCATAGCTGTTTCCGAGGCCTGGATTGCACCGCCTGCTGCCAACAAAGCTGCACTGAACAAATGTCCTCTTTGGGCGATCCTCTGCACATGATCCCGGGTATGTACCAGCAGCACATCTTCTTCTGTGGCTATTTCAGGTTCCAGGAAATCATACTTGGCTTGCAGCAGCTGCTTTGCCCTGTCCAGCCTGCCCATGGCTGCGGCTGGATCTGATGCATAGTTTTCCCGGTAGCGAGTATGGTATACAATTTTCATTGCACATGCTCCTTGGTTTAGAAGCTTTAATATGAATAATAAATTCAAAAAACGAAAACAATCTAATCATGTCCCCTTGCAATTTTCCATAGAATAAGATACGGCGAATCATGATAGATTATAATTGCTGAAGTCCTATCAGTTTTGCCTTGAATAGCCAAAAATCCTGGTTAACTATTTGCGGACTGCTTTTTGCATAATCCCGGCCCTTGAGCCCACATTAATTATTAATTTTATCTTAAATCATCCCCAAATATCAAGAAACTATTTCAGGCCTTGGAAACCAAAACAAAGGAGGCATGATTATGAAGGCTAAATTTGTACCCCTCTTTTCAATCCTGGTGGCTTTATGTATCCTTTTTTTCAGCTTATTTTCAGTTCAAAGCGCTTTCGCAAAAAAACCAATCATCCTGGGCTGTCCCCTTCCCACCGCTTTTTTGTATGGCTGGAGTGCGGAAAAGGGGATCAGGCTCGCTGTTGAGGAGATCAACGCCAAAGGTGGGGTTGAAGTCGGAGGAGAAAAACGCCCCTTCCAGGTGGAAGTCATTGATACCAGGGACTTGGAACCAGGAGTTCCAGTCAGCGAAGCCTTGCTGGCTGTTGAAAAGCTTATCCTGGAAAAAAAGGCCGACTTTATTCTAGGGGGACCGGTACGTTCGGAAGCTGCCCTGGCTGCCATGTCATTACTCTCGAAACACCAAAAGGTTTCCATTGTGACCTCAGGTGTGCTAACCCCCAAGTATCATGCTCAGATCGAGGAAAATTATGACAAATACAAGTATTGCTTCCGCATTCACGGCGAGGCCAAACAACTAGTAAGCGAGATCTTGACCAGTTTTATTGACCTCAAGCAAAAACACGGTCTGAACAAAATCTTCGTCATGGTCCAGGATGTTGCCCACGCCAGAGCAGCAGGAGAGATCATCAGTGATGTCGCTGCCCAAAAAGGCTTTGATATCGAGGGGATGGAAATTTTTCCTACAGGGACCAGCGACTTTTCCATGGGGCTGGTTAAAGCCAGACGCTCCGGGGCTGAAATCTTAAACATCTGGATGGATATGCCTGAAAGCTCTATCCTTCTCAAACAATGGTATGACATGAAAATCCAGGCCCTGCCCTTTGGATCCACCTTGGCTGCTGCAGAACAGCCCGGATTCTGGGAAGCGACAGAAGGAAAAGGTGAATATACATTATGTAATGTAGTCAATGCTGGCAACGCCCCATCAAAGGCCACCCCTTGGACTATGGAGTTCTACAATGCCTACACCGAAAAATGGGGGATAGAACCAGAGGGTTTAGGGAGTTCAAGCAGCTATATGGCGGTTTATGTTTTAAAAGCAGCTATTGAACGTGCCGGCAGCCTGGATCCAGACCAAGTTATAAGTGAGTTGGAAAAGACTGATATGATAGGCGTCTATGGCCGAATCCGCTTCGATCCTGAAAGCCACCAGGTGATTCCTGCTCTTGATCCGAAAGAAGGAGCAGTGGGCTCTATCCTGCAGTGGCAGGATGGAGAACGGGTTGTCGTCTTTCCCAAAAGCATTGCTACAGGTGAAATTCTCCTTCCGCCCTGGATGGATGATTAAACAAAGCAAATCACCAGACAGAAAAACAGTGTATTATCATCGGTTGCAACCCATATATAATACACTGTTTTTCTAACCTCTTTTAAGGATAAGCAGCATGGATATCTTGATATACGGCACTGTCAATAGTGTAGCTCTGGCCCTGATGGCTTTAGGCTTTGCCCTGGTATACGGCATAAGCCGGGTCCCTAACTTCGCCCATGGCGCGATATATGTCTTAAGCGGGTTCATTACCTGGAGTCTTTTTCGTACGCTAGGCCTAAACTACTTTATTAGCATCCTGGGATCCATGATAATCAGCGGCCTGCTAGGAGCAGCCATATACCAGTTCGTTCTCATCCGAGTTAGAGGCATGGCCATTTCCGAGATCATAGCCTCGTATGCTATTGGTCTGACCTTACTTGAAGGATTGCGCTGGGGGGGATTTAAAGGGACCACTTACACTCTACCCTCCTTTGTTGAAGGTTCAATCTTCATTGCGGGGACACCTATTGACTGGCACCGAATTCTGGTTGTTTGCATCGGCGGCGCAGTGATACTTTTTTTGTGGCTCTTCACCCATTTCACCCGCATTGGTCTTGCCTTAAGGGGTATGGCCCAGGATGAGCGGGCCGCCTTGATGCTTGGCATAGATTCTGACCGGATGGCAGTAATGGCCATGGCTTTTGGTTCTATGCTGGCTGCTTTAGCAGCCGCCCTGCTCCTTCCATTGGGTAATATTGTAGTGGAAGCAGGGTATAATGTCCTAATTCTGGCTATTGCCGTATGTATAGTCGGTGGGCTTGGCAGCTGGATGGGAGCTGTTTTGGCCGCATTTGTCATTGGATTTGCCCAGATCCTGACCGTAGTCTACCTCGGAACACATTTCCAAATGGTGGTGGCCCTTTTAGCCATTATTTTCACTTTGATCCTTAAACCTTCTGGGCTGTTTGGCAAACAAAAGGAACTGGAAGAAAGGGTGTAAGCACATGAATCATGTCCAACAACGCAAAGAACGACTGGATCGGGGCATCAAGGTCCGTTCCGATAGCCTCTATGCCCTCATGTCCTGGCGTGAGCTCTCCTATCTCATACTGCCCAGATTGCTTTTGATCCTGGGACTACTCCTACTGCCCCTCATTGTTCCTGGCATATACTGGCAAAGAGTTGTCTCCATCGTTTGTATTTATGCTCTTCTGGCCTTGAGCTTCGATTTTCTGGCCCACTTTGTGGGACTAGTTTCACTGGGCGGAGCCTTTTTCATTGGGGTTGGCGGCTATATTTCCGCATTGTTGAATGTCTCCCTGGGACTACCCATTGTGCTGACTATTCCTGCAGCCACCTTGTTAGGGGCAATCATCTGCACCTTTTTGCTCTTGCCCTGTTTGCCTCTCAGGGGAGTCTATTTCGCCATCATCACCCTTATGTACCCTTTGATTCTTGGCAGAATTATAGAGGCCCTGGATATTTTTGGTGGGACTGACGGGATCATGGGCTTAGATAGCTTTCCCAACGCCTGGATCGAACAATACTTTATTATTTCCGTGCTACTCTTCTTGCTCTTTGCCGTGAGAAGGCTTGTCAATCAAGATCTGGGACTTATCTTTCAAGCTGTTAAGGACAATGACCAGGCAGTGAAAGCCTCCGGGATAAGCATCACATATTACAAAGCAATGGGCGTCTTCATTGCCTCTGCCATGGGCTGCTTAGGCGGAGCTTGCCTGGTGCATATCTACATGTGGGCCGGCATTTCCCTTTTGGCCCTTGATTTTTCCATCCTGCCCATTGCAGCTACGGTTATCGGCGGAAGCGGAACCCTGATTGGGCCGGTCATAGGCTGCTTGATCCTGGTTCCAATTTCTGAGCTGCTAAGGGCTTTCGGCACACTGCGCATTGTTTTTTACTCCTTGATTCTTGTAGCCTTCATTGTCTTTCGCAGTGAAGGTCTCATGGTCTATGCCCGGCGAAAGTATGAACAGTTTGAAAGGTGGATTACAATATGAGCGAAAAACCTGTACTGGAAGTCAAAGGCCTGACCAAAAAATTTGGGGGCGTTATCGCCCTAAACCAGGTTGACTTCAAAGTAGACAAAGGAGAAATCCTGGGCATCATCGGCCCAAACGGCTCGGGCAAAACCACCCTGGTCAACTGTATTACCGGTTTTATCAAACAGAATGCCGGGCAGGTCCTGTTCAAGAACCGTGATATCAGCTGGAACTCGGCTCATAAAATCGCAGACCAGGGTGTAACCAGAACCTTTCAGATCATGAGACCCTACTACAGCCTTCCAGCCTACAAAAACCTGATCATTCCTCTTTTTTCACCCCGGGCCAAACGGACTGGAGGCTGGAGAGGCGGTGGCAAGCTCGGAGACCGAAGCACAGTAAGCATTGATATCCTTGAAGAAATAGGCTTTGAGCGGGATTCATTTGTGCCTTTCAAGATGGCCTCCACCTTATCCACAGGATACCTTAAACGGCTGGAATTAGCCAGATGCCTTTCCCTAAACCCAGAAGTCATCTTTTGCGATGAAGTCTTTTCCGGGCTTAGCATGAGCGAAATCGCCAGTATCCTGCCGCTCATTGAAAGACTGCAGATGGACGGAATCACCCTGATCATGATCGAACATCGCTTGCGCGAACTTTTTCAGGTTGCCAATAGAATCATGGTCCTCAACTTCGGGGAAAAGGTCACAGAAGGAAGCCCTGATGAAGTCATGTCCAATACCCGGGTCAAAGAGGTTTATTTCGGATCTGAGGAGGTGCAGGAGGTCATGGATTATGCTTGAGGCAAGCAAACTGATGGTTTTTTATGAGAATATGCTGGGTTTAAACAACGTCAGTATCAAATGCGGCAAAAACCAGATAGTTGGTATATTCGGAGCCAATGGGGCAGGTAAATCCACTCTTATGTACGTTCTGTCAGGGATTATGGAGGATATTAGAAAGAAGGAGCACATGGCTGGAGGGGAACGGATTACCGTCCTGGGTGAAGTTTATTTTCATGGTCAGGAAATCACTCATCTAAAGCCGAGCTTAAGGGCCAAAAGAGGAATGATCCTCTGCCCAGAGAGAAGAAGAATATTTAAAGAAAGCAGCGTATTGGAAAACTTATACATTGGGGCTTACCTAGCCACATCTGCACAAAAGGCAGCTACTTTGGACTATGTATTCACCCTTTTTCCTGCTCTGAAAAAACTGAGTAAAAGTCTGGGAGGTGTTCTCTCAGGTGGAGAACAGCAGATGCTAGCCATTGGCAGAGCCCTGATGGCCCAACCATCTCTTTTGCTCTTAGATGAACCGCTGCTAGGGCTGAGTCCCCTGATGCAGGCCACTTTAATGAAGGCTACTAGGAAAATCAGGGATGAAAAAGAAATTTCGATCATAGTTACAGAACAATATGCCCGCCCTGTCCTGCCCATTGTGGACTACGCATTTATCCTGGAAAATGGGTCTGCGGTCCTGGAAGGAACCGGTGTTGAGCTTATGGACAACGAAGATGTCCGTTCAGCATATTTTGGAGTCTGATTATGAAAACCAGTGAAACAGAACTGACAAAGGAATTGTCCTACACCAGATTTGACCGAATGACTGGGAAATACCCTAAACAAACGGCTGTCGCCTTTTTAGGACGACGGTTCAGCTACAAGGAACTCCAGAACTTGAGCAGGAATTTTGCTGGAGCTCTGCAAGATATGGGCATTAAGAAAGGGGACCGGATCATCATTTATATCTCCAATTGCGTACAGTGGCTAATCGCTTTTTTGGGCATCCAGAGGCTTGGTGCGGTAATTGTTCCGGTATCTCCAATCTACACCTCATTTGAAATTGAATACATGGTTAAGGACTCTGGTGCGGAAACAATAATCTGTCTGGATACCAACTTTTGTTATGTCCAGGAAGTCTTCCAGACAACAGGGCTAAAAAGGGTCATCATAACCAATCTGGCTGATCTTTTACCCAGGTGGAAAAAAGCTATGGGGTTTTTATTGGACAAGATCCCCCATGGCCGGATTATTCGAGACAATCGGGTTTATTCCTTTAAAACCATGCTCCATCATTCTCCACTGCAGTCAGAACCTGAGCTAGATCCATATACTGACTTGTCTTATATCCTTTACACGGGGGGCACCACTGGTTTTCCAAAAGGAGTGCCTGGCAATCACATTGGAATGACTTCCTATGTTAATGATGTCACTGAAGATGTTGCCGGAGAACACCTCTTGGAAGGAAAAGATGTCTACATAGCCATTAATCCATTGTTCCATATCATGGCTTTAGGCCTTTGCATGTCTGTGGGATTAAACAAGGGCAACACCGTTTTGATTATGCCATCTCCCCAGGTAGACGCAATCCTGGAAACCATACAGCGTTACCGAGTACGCTGGATCTTGGGTGTTCCGGCCTTATACCGTATGATCCTTGAAAATGACCGTTTGGATCTCTATGATTTAAGTAGTCTGTCCTATTGCTACTGCGGGGGAGATGTACTACCCATGGAAGTCTTTAAGCGCTGGAAGGAGCTTTTTCAGATACCCATTTACCAAGTTTATGGTTCAACCGAAGCTGGCCATGTGACTTACAGCAGTCTGGATATGGAGCCCGACCCCAAAACAATTGGATTTCCTTTGGCCAGCAGAGAGTGTTTAGTGGTTGACCCGGCTACTCTGGAACCTCTCCCGCCAGGTGAAAGCGGTGAATTGCTGGTGACCTCTCCGTATACCCTGAAAAAATACTGGAATAAGCCTGAAGAAACGAACCGAGCTTATGTGACCATCAATGAAAAAGTTTACTACCGCATGGGCGATTTTGTGCGCCAAAACGATGACGGTCAACTGGTATATGTCGAACGTTCAGCAGACATAATCAAACACAAAGGCTACCGGGTTTCTGCCTCGGAGGTAGAAGTAGTCTTTCAGGATCACCCCACTGTAATCGATGCCTGTGTAGTCGGAGTTCCTGACCAAAAGGTCGGCGAACGTATCAAGGCCATTGTGGTTTTAAAGGAGGACACTAGGGGCGTAGGTGGGGCCGAACTGCTGAAATGGTGCAGAGAGCGTCTGGCTGCATACAAAGTCCCTGCCTATATTGAGTTCAGGGATATGCTGCCCAAATCTAAGGTTGGTAAACTCTTGAGACGGGAGATCCGTGATGAGGAAGGCAGAAGGATGGCTAAGGATGACAACTAATTGATAAGCCAGCTATTTGCAGCAATCAAATCTCACCCAATGACCTATAATACTCAGGTCAACTCAATCAAACAATAACTCATTGTTTATATTCATATTTTTATCTTATCCGATTTAGCTTCCTATAATCAGTTCTAGTTATCTATTTGAAAACTCTTGTTATGAAAAAAAAATATACGGACAAAATCTTTTATTCAATAATTCTTTTAGGCAGACCCCATAACAGCTTATTTTTTCTATAGCTTTAAAGGCAAGGAGACCTGCAATGAGATATCCTTTTCTCCACATTTGTTTACTGCTGAGTGTTGTTATTTGTTTTGGCCTGGGATTAGGATGCCAAGATTTCAGTTATGCCCAACAAACGACTGTTGTAGAAGCAAACCAGGTTTCAGAGGACAGCCTGCAGCGGCTGCTGGATGACTTGGAAGATCCGCAGCGCAGGCAAAGATTGAAAGCCGATCTCCAAGCCTTGTTGGCTTCTCAACAGGCCCAATCCCCTGAGCAGGACCAGGGACTTGAAGATTCTACTTTGGTGGGCAGCTTACTGCAGACTGTTTCCCAGCGTCTGCAGACATTGAATCATGAACTGGCCAGAGCAGGCAAAAGCCTGCTGCAAATCCCTTCCTTGCTGGCTGATTTAGGGCAACAGGCCATGGATCCGAATAAATTACGTACCTGGGTCGAGATGCTGGCCAAGGTTGCCCTGCTGATTTTGGCGGCGCTAGTTGTGGAACGCCTGGTCCGCCGGCTACTCAGGCGCGCTAGACATACCTTTGAGGACCGCGACCAGGATAATCTTGGCCTGCGCGGGCTATTTTTCCTGGTGCGCACTATCCTGGAACTGATCCCAATTATTGCTTTTGCTGCAGCAGCCTATGGGATACTGCCTTTGTTAGATCCTGGACAGACCACTCAACTATTGGCTTTGAGTTTAGTCAATGCTCATGTGCTGGTCCGGGTCATTCTGGTCTTAACCAAACTTGTCCTGGCACCAGGAATGCCTGCCCTGCGCCTGCTGCCCCTGGACAATGAATCTGTCCACTATCTTTACATCTGGCTCGGGCGCATTGCAGGTCTGGGAATCTATGGCTACTTTATCCTGGAAGCTGCCCTGCTCTTAGGTCTCCCAGCAGAACTGCATGCTTTTCTTATGAAATTCATTGGGTTGGCTCTGACTTCAATGATAGTGGTTCTTATTTTGCAAAACAGGATGGATGTGGCCAGTTGGCTGCGTGGCAAGCATCCTGGACAGCTCATAGCCCCAAAAGAAGAGGAAACCCAACCTGAGCTGGAGTTCAAAGAGTCTAAGGAAGCCCAAACAGTAGGCGCTTTGCGCAGGCGCATTGCTGATGTCTGGCATATAGTGGCTATTATTCTTGTTGTGGGTTTATTCGGCACCTGGGCACTGGAAATCGAGGGCGGTTTTCAGTTCTTTGCCCAGGCTTTGCTCATGACCGGTCTGGTGCTGGCCCTGTCTTCAGCACTAATAAAGATTACATTGCGCGGAGTGGACCGCCTGTTTCAGATCAGTGATGAACTTAAAACCGCTTACCCTGCTCTGGAGGCCCGGGCCAACCGCTATCAGCCTGTTGTGCGCAATGCTTTGAAGATAGTCATTATTATCATTGCAGCTTTTGCCATCCTTCAGGCCTGGGGCTTGGGCACTTTGCGCTGGTTATTTTCTCCACATGGGGGAGTGGTGGTTGCAGAGCTGCTGACTCTGATATTCATTATAGCTGCTGCCTTTCTGATCTGGGAGTTTGTCAGCGCAAAAATTGAACAGTCTCTGGCTGAAGAAGATGGACAGCTCAAAAAGGTCAATACCCGCAAACTAACCCTGCTGCCTTTGCTACGCAATGTGATCCGCATCTCCCTGGTACTTATCGCAGGCATGATCGTGCTTACCCATCTAGGCATCAATATTGGCCCCTTATTGGCTGGTGCCGGCGTCCTGGGCCTGGCCATTGGTTTTGGGGCGCAGACCCTGGTGCGCGATATAATTACCGGAGCTTTCCTGTTAATGGAGGATTCCATTGCCGTGGGAGACTGGGTGGAAGTGGGCGGACATTCAGGTGGGGTTGAACGTTTGACTGTGCGCACCGTGACCTTGCGGGACCTGACCGGAACTGTGCATGTCGTGCCTTTTGGCGACGTAACTTCAGTAACCAACTATAACCGGGAATATGGGTATGCCTTGGTGGATGCCGGAGTGGCCTACCGAGAGAATTATGGTCAGGTAGTACAAGCCTTGCAGGATATCGCCCTGGAGCTGCGACAGGACGAGAGCTGGGGCCAGGAAATCCTGGGCGAACTGGAGGTCTTTGGGTTGAACAGTCTTAGTGACTCTGCAGTGGAAATCAGAGTCAGGCTTAAAACCAAGCCCCTGCGCCAATTTGCAGTACGCCGCGCATTCCTGGAACGTATGAAACGGGTCTTTGATGAGCGCAACATCGAAATCCCATTCCCCCATCGCACAATCTGGTTCGGGACAGACAAAGATGGCACTGCTCCGCCAATGCGAGTGATGCAGGAAAGTAGATCTGCCTTGGCGCAATCTGCCCAGCAGGAGTCTGCGGCACAAGAGCCCGATGAACAGTCCGAGGTACAGCTTGTTTCTGAGTCTGATGTTTCAGCAGAAGTCCAGCAAGAGGCTGAGCAGCCTGATAATTCTCAGGAGCCATCACCAAAGAAGGTCTAATTATATGGTACAAAAGCAAGTAGAGCGCATGCAGTCAGCCCTGGCTACCTGCTTCAACACTCATGAAGCCAAGTGTTTGGCCAGGATGCTTTTTCAATGCATGCAAAAGGAGAGCACCAGCTATGAAGAGCTGGATATAAAATGTGCGGACAAAGATGACCATATTTTATCCCTGTTTGCACAGCGGCTGCTCCTCCCGGTCAAATCTGGGACTGGATCATCCTGGGAAGAAAAGAGCCTGCAGTTGGCCCCTGGAGAATCCTATTTTATGCCTGCTGTGGCCAGAAGCATGCTCCGCTACTGTGCCTGGAGCGCCAGGCCAGACCCGGAACAGGCCCTGACCGGGACATTTTTCATGTGTCCGGCCATGGATGTCCAATCCCTGGTAAGCCTGGTCATGCATAGCCTGCAGCATACAAGGTCGAACAGGCTGGAAGCTGGTCTGTTCGGTGCAGTTGCCCGAAGTTTGAACCTGGAGCTAGACCTGCACCAGACAGTGGATCTTTTGGTCAGCCAAGGTGTTCTAAGTCCCTGCAAAGGGGTGACCATGGCTTCTGGAATTTCCTGGTATGAGGTGCATCCTTGTCTGTTTTGGAGCCAGGAGAGTCAGACCTGGTGTAAATAAGACTATATTTTGCACAATTATGCCTTAAAGCCTCTGGCAGATCTGCCTCAAACCGTCCCGGCCTGTAGCTGAGATTATCTGATCCCGGGCTGCTCCCTGGGGCCTGACACAGGTTTTGGCCAGGAGCTTATGCTAGAAGAGATTATAGCACAGATTTGCCCTGAAATAGCCGGCACCGTACCTTGACATTCAAAGTACAAATCAATAAAAATTAAGTTTTTGCGCCAGTAGCTCAGTTGGATAGAGCGTCGGACTACGAATCCGAAGGCCGGGGGTTCGAATCCCTCCTGGCGCACCAATAAAATCAAGG
>CAZLUR010000057.1:0-4435 GCA_964562725.1 uncultured Desulfohalobiaceae bacterium
AACAATAAACAATAATATCAATGGTTTAGCTTTGAGCTAAATGTTGCGGTCAGAGGTCTGAAGTTAATATTATCATTTTTTCCTTGCTAGGCAATAGGCTAAATTATTTTTATTGTAGGGGCTGAGAGCTATGCCAAGACACAGGGATTCCCCACTCACCGTGATTATCACCAGGCAAAATATTACTTGATAGAAAGCGAGATGTCATTTTCTGAATCTCCTGAGTATATAATCCTGAGCCTGACTGGCAGGCAGCCCCGTTGTAGATGGCCCGGTACGCACATAGGGCTGCCAGAACAATGGCTGCAGGATATCCGACAGAGCTCGACCTGGAGGCTTCGGATGGAGCCATGCGGATGCCCCTTGATGGCAAAGTAACCGTACTTTATTATGTGGCTAAAATAGGGGCTTTGGAAGAGACTAAAGGATGGAGTTGGAGCTGGTCCAGCCAGTAGCTATAAACAAAGAAATTTGCTTAGACAACAACATACCTCAAAAAAATAGGAGGCCTTTTTGCCTGATCCCTTAAAATCTTCCGGACTCCCCTCCTTCGCAAGGGGTGGTTGAATAAGGACCTCTTTCTTCCCAGCGCTCCCAGATTCCGGCAAAGGCAAAGAGTTCTTGGTTCCTGGGTCGAATGCAGAAAGGCTGTTTGTGCCCATGCTCTGTCCTCTTGCACTCAAAGAAGCAGCTGGAAGGGAGCAGATTGCAATACTTTGTTAATAGAGAGTTCCGAACCCTATGTTTTTTTCTGTCATCTGACCTCTGTCATCTGTCATCTGCGCCTGCAATTCGGCTTTTTACAGGTGCATTTTATAGGCAGGCTTGTCAAACATGGACTCCGCGCGCGCATTGATCATCCTGTACCCGCTACTTACCTCCTTGGACCAATGCGGCACCAGCCCCCAGTGCAGCCAAGCAGGCTTGCGCATCCCAGCCTCGATCTGGCCCGCAGCAAGGATCTCCTGACTAGGAACAATATTGTACCTGGGGGTGAGAGGCAGGTGCAACTGCACCTGGAAGTGGATTTCTATTTGCCCGGGCTCTGCCCATAGGCCAAATCTGCCGCACCTATTTTCTTGCCCTTGGCCCAGGCCTGCTCCAGCAGAGCCATAGCCTTCTTCAACTCGGCATTGAATAATTTTTGGAAAAGGTCAGGCATCACCAGTTGCCATGAAGCGGCAACGGAATGACAATCTGGTGCATGCCTTGGTTCGCCGAAGTCAATTTAATCCATGACCTCGGCGATCTTTATATCGCCCTTGAGGGGCTTGTTCACTACTGAAGATCGGTCAATCCCTTTCTTCGAAGCGATTTTGTCGACAAAAGCTGAAACCTCCTCATCAAGATAAACAGGAATGTTCAGCTTCATATCCGAATGATAAAACTTGCCTCTTTTTCCTTTTGAAAAATCATACTCCTTTCTCATGCTCATTGACCATATGTTTTGTTTTCTTGTTTTGTTACCTTTCGGCTTGAAATAATTCTGATTGTGAAACATTTATCTAAAGAAGTTTTGACTGCCCAGGGTAAAATTTACCAGCAGGCCGATTGATTTCAAGCTCGATCCTGCTGCCGGACAAAGCTTCATTTTTCCGCCAGCACCTGATTGCGTCCATTTTTTTTCGCTAAATACATATATAGATCTGCCCGATTTATCAAACTATCCCTGGTATCTCCCGGCTGATATTGAATAACGCCCAAACTAACCGTGATCTGGCCTACCCGGGGAAAATTAAACCCGGCCACAGTCTGTCTGATCCTTTCCGCCAAGGCCTTGGCGTCTTCTAAATCTGTGTTGGGAGTTAATATCAAAAATTCTTCACCTCCCCACCTGCTTAATACGTCCATCTCCCGAAGAATCTTGCTGGTAATATCTACAAGTTTTTTTAAAATCTGATCTCCGGTGTCGTGGCCATACATATCATTGATCGGTTTGAAATGGTCAATATCAAACATAATCAGGGTCAGAGATGTATCTATGCGCTGAAGACGTTTCAGCTCATACTCCAGGTTCTGCAGGAGGCCTCGCCTATTCAAACATCCGGTCAGTTCATCAGTCCGGGATAGTTCTTTCATTTTTTCCAGGGACCTGGCATTGCGCAAGGAGATCGCAGCCAAGTCTCCAAAAATTTTTGCCAATTGGGCATCATAGCTGGTGAAGCCGCCAGTTTTATTGGCCAGCCCTATTATACCCAGGGTTTTTCCATTCAGGACAATGGGAGCAAACATTACATTATCCAGCTCGATATGCCCTTCTGGCATGTACTTCATCCACTGACTATGATTAAAATTATTATCCAAAACCACTTCATTTGTTCTGTAAGACTCAGCACGAAGACCTCTTATAGGCATGGGCAGTTGCGGGTCGACTGCACAAGAACGGCCTCCAGATTCCAAAAAAAGCAATTCATTTTCTTCTCCGTCCTCGGAAAGCAAAGCCACATACCCCGCGCTGGAACCAATATGTGCTGAGGCCTGGTCGAATAATCGCCTTGCAGCTTCAGGAAAAGCCTCAACAGTTAGTATTGTGCTGGAAGCCTGAATAATGCCCTGAAGATCATTTTTAGTGCGCTGTAGTGCATGCAGGGCCTGCTGTAAATTTTGTTCATTTTGTTTGCGCTTGCTGATCTCACGGCAAAAGCAGATGAATTGGCCTCCGTGCATGTCCAGCCAATGCGCTGAAACTTCAACATGGAATAAACTGCCATCTTTCCTGCGATGCCGGGTCTCAAAGACCTCTGAGCCGTGCTTAACAATGCGCCTGATACGATGCTGAATGTCAGCCGGGGTTTCATCTGCTTCTAAATCTGGAATACTCATTTGCAAAAGTTCAGCTTTGGTATAACCTGACATATTGCAGTAGGCCTGGTTGACTTCTGTTATTCTGCCCTGAGAGCTCAGAACCCAAAAACCATCCTGAGTAGTCTCCAGGATGAGACTTAAATAGCGTTCCCGTTCTTGTAGTGCTTCTTCTGCCTGCTTACGCCAGGTAATGTCTTGAATAATTCCCACAGAACGTACGATTATACCTGCCTGATTACGTTCGTGAATGCACTTTTCATAAACATAACGTATATCACCGCTATCTTTGCGTACAATTCTATGCTCAACCTCATACCCATTTTGGTCTGATTGCAATGAACCGGAATAGGCAGCATCCACCATTAGCCTATCATCTGGATGGATAATCTCCAAAAAATCATTATACGTTGCTTCAAATTCCTGTGGTTCCAAACCAAAGATACGGTAGACCTCATCTGACCAAGTTAGGCGGTCTGCTGCCAAATCCAATTCCCAGCTTCCTACATGGGCAATTGCTTGAGTTCTAGCCAATAAAGCCTCACTCCTGAGCAAGGCTTCAATCTCGAATTTTTGGGGAGAATTCTGTTCAGACATGGTATTGTACCATACAGCTAAGAGCTCTAATTCATAAGTCCAATGACGTCGTTATGTTGTTTTCTTTTAAAACCAGCATAAACATCTCTACCAGCTCTGGATCAAATTGGGTCCCTGCGCAGCGCCTCAGTTCCTGCAATGCCTCCTCGCAAGACATGGCCGGGCGGTAAGGGCGATCACTGATCATGGCGTCATAGGCGTCAACAATGCCCAGAATGCGGCACTCCACAGGAATTTCTTTGCCCTTGATTCCCAGGGGGTAGCCCCTGCCGTCCCAGTACTCATGGTGCTTTAGGATATAATCTGCAATTGGGGTAAGGTCAGAGGTAGAAAGGGCTATGCGTTGGCCCATCTCGCTGTGCCGCTTCATCTCCTCATATTCTTCCTTGCTCAAAGGACCTGGCTTGAACAGGATCTGGTCCGGCACTCCCACTTTGCCCAGATCGTGAAAACGGGCCAGGAGTTGTAGATCGTTTAAGCTTTCTTCAGGTAGATCAATAAAACGTCCCAGTTTCAGGGCATAATCCTGCAGCCGGCCGGCATGGCCTTCTGTAATATAATCCCTGGCCTCCATGGTCTTGATCAGGGCCTGGACTGTGGCACTGCGCGAGCTGAGGCTGTGCTGCAATTTTTCCTTGTACATGGCCTTATCTGCCCGCTTATAGAGCTTATTCATATGCACAGGAGGATTCTCCTGCACTGCAGAACCGATAGAGATGGACAGCCCGGATTCAGGATGTTGCTGGTTATAATAATCCACTTCTGCACGTATCCGTTTGCAGCAGCTGTTGACAATCTTTCGGCTGCTCTGGGGCAGCAGGACTGCAAATTCATCCCCTCCGATGCGGGCTACGACCTCACTAAGCCGAAAACAGCCACGCAGCAACTTGCCAAAGGTTACCAGCACTTGATCGCCCTGCTCATTGCCCAATGCATCGTTCGTCAGTTTGAGTCCGTCGATATCGCAGACAATAATGCCTATGGGACAGTTGCGCTCAGTAGCTATACGCCGCATCTCTTCCTCAAAAAAGGCCCG